>CAZTRR010000026.1:0-21272 GCA_964616785.1 uncultured Dehalococcoidales bacterium | reverse complement strand
CGGCGTGACTGTGGGAAAAGTCCCCAGACAGTTCTCCGCTATTACCCCTTCGCCGATGAGCTTCTTGAAGGTCGGCAGATGACCTTCGGCGATGTGATTCTCAATCAACTGGGGCAGCGCGCAGTCAAGCCCGATGACAGCAACTTTCTTCGGTATATTAGCCATAAATATTACCCCTTCGCCGGTTCCTTCACTGTAATGCAGACAAAAAAGGCTCTCAACGGCTGTCTCCCAATCCCGCCAAAAGCCAAATGGACTATTCTCATCTATGATGCAGGGATTCTTCGCGGAAGAAATGGAAGCGACCCCGATCGGATTCGAACCGACGATCTCCACCGTGACAGGGTGGCATGTTAGACCGCTACACCACGGGGCCACGTTTAACAGAAGCGCAAACTCGCTCAGTCACCCTCTGTCTGCAAAAGTCTATCAATACCGCGTTCACCATGTCAAGCCGGCCATCCGCTTGCTACACCATGCCCCTGCCTATCCTCCGCATCTGATGCCGCAGTCAATTGATTTTTTGGCTCAGGTAATATAAGCTAGGTGTTTGTCACAGATATGGCAAGGCTACGAGTTGCTCAGGAGTTGTCTGAATCCTTTCAGCGAGGCCAAGCACCTATGGCTTCAGCTTAAGGATGACAGGAGGACAAGGTTGATACATATCAGAGGTTCATGCTCGGCTCTGGCCCTGGCCATCGTTCTTCTCCCGCTGCTACTCCTGGCTTTCCCCGTTCCCGTTTATGCTGCCAGCATTACCCTGGAGCCCGTGTCAGGCCCTGTAGATACATCAGTACTAATCAGCGGCGAAGGTTTTGTCGGCCGCGTGGCCACCATTCACTGGGATGGCCAGGTTATGGCCGAAAAGGTGCCCATCACCGAAACAGGCGACCTGAGTTGCAGTCTGGATATCCCTCGCGCATGTAAGGGTGACCATGTCATCGAAGTTACCGATGACAGTCATTGGACTGGTAGTACAGCGTCACTCATCTTCACCGTCCTCCCGCATATAAAGGTCTTTCCACGGGTTGGCCGGGCGTGGTCGCCGCCTCTGGTCACCGGCACCGGCTTTGCCGCCTTCGAGAGGGATATTACAATAACCTGGGATGGAAATGTCGCTTCCAAGTCCCCCATCGAAGCCGATAGCCTGGGCAAGTGGAGTGCAACCCCTGACATCGGAGACGCGAACAACGGTGAGCATTTCATCGGCGCCTTCGGCAACGCAACCGACGCTGCTGAGGTACCTGAGGCGGTGTTTATCATAGGTCCGGCGGCGAAAGTAAAGCCCCTCTCAGGGCCAGTGGGTACGGAGATTACAATCGATGGGTTTGGCTTTCGCACCGGTGAAGACGGCATCACCATAACTTACGACGGCAAAATAATCAAATGCAACATAGTGGGAGAGACTGATGGTAGCTTTAGCACCACGGTGAGAATCCCGCCTAGCACCCCGGGTTATCACATAGTCGGTGTCTACGGCAGCAGTTTCACGCCGAAAGGCAGAGTGCCTGACAGCCATTTCGAAGTGATTCCGCAAATAGAGCTGCAGCCTACCTCAGGTAACAGAGGAACTCGAGTGACTATCACGGGGACCGGTTTCGGCAAGAATGAGGTAATTACTATCAGTTTCGATGAAGTGACACTGGACGCGGCAGCTGTCGCCGATGACTCAAACGCTTTCAGCGCCGTCTTCGAAGTTCCGCAGAGCAAAACCAAAGAGCATATAGTAACCGTTCAAGGCAGCGACGGCAACTCTGCCCAGGCTAGCTTCATCACGGAGAAGGTCCCGCCAACTACTCCAGAATTACTATCCCCTGGGCAAGGCGCCAGGCTGGAGATTTTCGGCTCAGTCGGTGAAGTGGTATTCGGGGGCGTTCGATATCTGGAGACGCTTGTCGGCCACCCTGGCGGTGACCAACCCAAGGCCATCAAGTCGCCCATGACCACTTTCGATTGGTCAGAGGCCGCTGACTCTGACGGTGTGACTTATGTTTTTCGGGTTGCCGCAGATCACTTCTCTTCACCAGCCCTGCTGAAAGACGGCCTAGCCAACTCAGAGTATGCTCTATCCGAAGAGGATGTCCTGACCCCGGGCAGCTACAACTGGAGGGTACAAGCCATAGACGACGTCGGCAACGAAAGTGGCTGGTCCGAGGTCTGGCAATTTGAACTGATCCCGATGTCTGGTCAGGTTCTCTTCCTATCTGTGGCCATTCCGGCGGTCCTTGTAGCTGCTGCGCTGGCAGCTGTAGTACTAACTTGGCGGGCGAACTGGCCAAAACGTTAAGAACACCCATTTCTACCAGCTTTACTTGTGGGTTAGTGCCAACATATGATATAATGACTGTGGTACACTAGAAGCTGACAAAGATTTTAGTTAGCCGCTGGGGGTGCCTTGAATCTCGATTCTAGGCTGAGACTCCGCCGTGGCGGAGAACCCTTGGCACCTGACCTTGGTAATTCAAGCGTAGGGAAGCGGTATCAAACCAAGGGTCTGGTGGTGTATACTAAAGCTCTTGGTTTTTTCTTTTGGAGAGAGAAATGACGCAACTGGAGATGGCAAAGCAAGGTACTCTATCACCTCAGATGAAGCACGTGGCTCAACGCGAAGGCGTGAGCGAGGAGACCATACAGCAATATGTGTCTGAGGGCAAGGTCGTAATCCCCGCCAATGTTAATCATGCCAATCTGGTTCCCTGCGGCATAGGCAAGGGATTGACTGTTAAGGTCAACGCCAATATCGGCACCTCATCGGACTATGGCACCGCGGACACTGAATTGGAGAAATTGCGAATAGCTACTCAATTCGGCGCCGACGCAGTTATGGACCTCAGCACCGGGGGCGACATTTCAGCCATCCGCCAGGCAATTGTCGCGGCCAGCACCTTGCCCTTGGGCACTGTTCCGATATATCAAGCTGGTATCGAAGCAATCGAGCGTCATGGAGCAATAGTGAACATGACTGTGGACGAGCTCTTTGCCGTCATTGAGCAACAGGCCGAGGAGGGCGTTGATTTCATGACTCTGCACTGCGGCGTTACACAAGCAGCCATCGGCCGGCTGAAACGTCAGCAAAGAGTGACCGATATCGTTTCCCGAGGTGGTGCTTTTCTCATTGGCTGGATGTTGCACAACGACCAGGAGAACCCGCTTTACCAGCATTATGACCGTCTACTGGACCTGGCCCGCAAATGTGATGTCACCTTAAGCTTGGGCGACGGTATGCGTCCCGGAAGTCTGGCCGATGCTACAGACCGGGCTCAAGTCGAAGAGCTCATTATCCTCGGCGAGCTGGTAGAACGGGCCCGCGAAGCTGGTATTCAAGCCATGGTAGAGGGCCCAGGACACGTGCCGCTGGACCAGATTACAACCAATGTCCAGTTGGAGAAGAGCCTCTGTCGCGAGGCCCCGTTCTATGTCCTCGGACCTTTGGTTACTGATATTGCCGCCGGATACGACCATATTACGGCTGCTATCGGCGGTGCTATCGCTGCCGCCTCGGGGGCTGACTTCCTGTGCTACGTCACTCCAGCGGAACACCTGTCACTGCCCGATAGCGAGGATGTGAAAATAGGAGTAATAGCTTCGCGTATAGCAGCTCATGCCGCCGACATCGCCAGGGGCACAAAGAGAGCAGCCGAGTGGGATAGGAAAATGTCGGTTGCCAGGAAGAACCTCGATTGGGAATCCCAGGCACAATTATCCCTGGACCCAGAAAAGGTTCGACTGGTACACCATAAGTACGCGACTACCGGGCCGGCTTGCAGTATGTGCGGCGACTACTGCGCTATGGCACTGGTGGAGAAGTACCTGCGAGTTTCAGCAATCAGATGCTAATCCTATGATTATGGCGCAGGATGAAAGCAGAGATAATCTCCATTGGCACTGAACTCCTCTTAGGAGAAATCACCGATACGAACTCCGCTTACCTCGCCAGTCAACTACCCCCGCTCGGGCTCGACCTTCACTTCATGTCTACAGTCGGTGACAACCAGCAGAGGCTAGTCGACACCCTGCAACAAGCCTGGGAAAGGTCAAACGTCATTATCGCCACCGGCGGTCTGGGCCCGACACAAGACGACATTACTCGCGAGGCTATTGCTGAGCTGTTGCACGAGGAAATTACCATCGATTCTGACCTGGTCAAGAGATTCGAGGAGTTATTCAGCTATTACAAGATAGACATGCCACAAAGCAACATCAGGCAAGCAGGAGTTATCCCTTCGGCTCAGATAATCCCCAATCCTCGGGGCACAGCTCCCGGCTGGTGGATAGAGCGGGACAACCGGATACTGATCACCATGCCTGGCCCTCCACGCGAGATGCAGTCAATGTGGACGAACGAGCTGTTGCCTAAGTTGCAGCAGAGAATGGGAGGCACTGTCATTCTCTCCAAGACACTCAAGACTTTCGGCTTGACCGAAGCTAGAGTGGATGAGTTAGCGAGCCCCTTTCTTTCAGCTACAAATCCAACATTAGCCACATATGCCAAGCTGGATGGCATTCACCTGCGCATCACGGCCAAAGCTGCCGCAGCCAGTGAAGCGGAAGACCTGATTGCTCAGCGCGAAGCCGATATTCGGGCAATTCTGGAAGACCATGTCTGGGGCGCAGATTTAGACACGCTTGAGGGCATTGTCGGAGCTTTGCTTGCGGCAAAAGGGCTCGCTCTAGCCTGCATGGAGTCCTACACCGGCGGTCTTCTGGCCAATATCATTACCAACGTTCCAGGCAGCTCGAAGTACTTCAGAGGAGGTCTGGTTGCCTACACCAACGAGGCCAGGGCAGCTTTTGAATTTGACGCACAACTCGTTTCACGGCATGGTGCTGTTAGCGCTGAGACAGCCGAGGCCATGGCAACAACAGTGCGAGAGAAGTTGGCAGCAGATATTGGTATTGGTCTTACCGCGGTGACAGGGCCAACAGAGATCGAAGGTAAACCCCTTGGTACTATATTCATCGGTATCGACGACGGACAGTGCAGGCAAAGCTTCACCAGAAACTATCCGGGAAATCGCCTGCAAGTCAAGCAAAGAGCTGTCACTTCAGCCCTTTTTGAGCTGAGGAGAAGTCTGCTTTAGGAGGAGTCATGCACCTGGTTATCGATGGTTATGGAAGCGACCCAAAACTCCTGCAGGATGAGGAATATATCAGCCAGCTCTTGGACTCCTATCCCGCTCAGATTGGGATGACCAAGATTTCGGCTCCACTTGTCTTCAAGTATGTTGGCTCTAAACCCGAAGATTGGGGGGTTTCAGGAGTGGTCTTTATCGCCGAGAGTCACATCAGCATTCATACCTTCGTCGAAAGGTGCTATGTCAATATCGACGTTTTTTCATGCAAGGATTTCAATGCGGAACAGGCAACTGAGCATTTTCGAGACAAGTTCCAGCTAACCAGATTTACCAGTCGCCTGATCAACAGGGATTGGGCCGCAGCAGACCTCGCCGAAGCCAGTGAAGTGCCTCAGGTCCACCCGGTATGAAGCATGAAACTGGACCAGCGCAAGATGCAGCCATTCTATGTTTCGACAGTGACTCCGCCTTCGGTTTCCGCACACGGGATAGTGAACTCGCTGAGCCGCGACGTTTACGTGTCTACCGATTTGGGCGTCTTGGACCCTTCCATTATGCCGGCGGTGGGTACCCCCGAAGCAGGTGGTATGCAGCGGGACTAAGTCCTGAGTTTGGTAGGGTCAGTGACTTTGCATAAGCACGTAGTCGGCTTCGACGTTGTGGAACTGTGTCCCACGGAGGGGACTGCGTCCTGCGCTCTCCTGGCAGCCAAAGTAGCCTATAAGCTTATCGGTTACGCTATGTCATAAGAGACAGAAATGAAGACCAGCTTCAACTTGGGTAGGGTATTTGGCATTCCACTCCGACTGCATTATACCTGGTTCTTCATCTTTGTCTTGATGGCAGCCTGGTTGATAGCCAGCCCAATGTCTGGGGCCTATGTTCTCTGGCACCGAATAGTCCTTGGAATAGCCGCCACTCTCCTCCTTTTCGTCTCGATAACCGCCCACGAGTTAGTTCACTGCCTCGTCGCCGTCAAGAATGGTATTCCTGTCAAAGGCATTACCCTCTTTGTTTTCGGCGGCGTGTCCCAGATAGCCAAAGAGGCAAGCCACCCGAGAACTGAAATTCTGGTGGCCATAGTCGGTCCCTTGGCCAGTGTAGCAATAGCCTGCATCTTCCTCGGAGCTTCCTTTATGCTGGCCGAGCCTGTAGCTACCGTAGCTCAATGGCTTGCCTATATCAACGGACTGATGGCTTTGTTCAATCTCATCCCCGGTTTCCCCCTAGATGGCGGTAGAGTCCTGCGGGCTATAATATGGTTAAGAACCGACAATTACATGCGTGGAACGCGTATCGCCACCTTGTCAGGGCGGGTCATTGGCTACGTTATTGTCGCTGGCGGCATCATATTCATGTTCGTCACCAATCAGTGGATTGGCGGTCTATGGCTAGCCTTCATCGGCTGGTTTTTGGAAACTGCGGCCACTATCAGCTATCGGCAGGCATCACTCCAAGATGCCCTTCGCAGTTGCACCGTACGGGACATAATGATCGAAACTCGTTACTTGCGCCTGGCGATTGCACCTCCTGAAACCAGCTTGGAGCGTTTGGTCCAGGACCACATCTTGCAGACTGGGCGCCGGTCCTTGATAGTAGGCAGAGATGGCAAGTTCGAGGGAATCGTCACAGTGCGCGATGTAAAAAAGATCTCTCAGCAGCGCTGGGGCACCACTTCGGTAGGAGACAGCATGACCCCGCGTGATGAATTGATGATAGCCCATCCCCAGCAGAATGCCCTGAGCCTAGTCGAGCAGATGGACGCAGGCAACATAAGCGAAGTGCCCGTCCTGAAGGGAGAGAAGATCGTCGGCGTGGTAACTCGAGACAACCTAGACCAGTGCGTCCGCGTCCGAACTGAGCTGAGAATGTAGAAACGTTTGACATCGCCTGTCTCACTGTTCTATCATTTATCCGGCCAAGAGCAGAAGGATGATTCCACAGAGCACTCCTAGTTCAGCCCCAGCCAACTCCAACTTAGGACAGGTCGCCACCCAGTTTGTTCTCAGATTGCCCTCGGAAGAGAGACTAAACGCCCAGCAAGAAGTATACAAGTTCGTACGTTGGTATGGAGAAGAACGCCAGCTACATGAACTTACCGTTCCTGAAGTGGCCAATTATGCTGAGCAGGTCACTTCATCAACTACCGAAGTCGCAGAGAAGCTTGGAATAATCAAGACATTTCTTGCTTATGGCCACAAGCAGGGCTTGACGAAAAAGAACTTGGCGGTCTATATCAAGATTAAGAAAAGCTCGTCCAAATCCCTTGCTCGCTCCAGAGGACATTCACCGGGAGAAGTTGTGCTGACCTCTCAAGGCTACGCTGATTTGGAAGCCGAGCTTGCCGCCCTTATAGGCGAGCGACCCCACATAGCCGAGGAGTTGCGGAAGGCAGCAGCTGACAAGGATTTCCGCGAGAATGCTCCACTAGAGGCAACTCGGGAATATCAAGGTCAGTTGGAAGCGCGAATTAGGGAGCTAGAGTCGACCTTGAAAGCAGCTAAGGTAATGGAGAAAAAGGAGGCTACTAGTCGTAGGATAGCTGTCGGCGACACAGTCGTCCTTCGGGATTTAGTAGCCGGAGAGAAAGCGGATTACACGCTGGTTGACCGACGCGAAGCAGACCCAACGAAAGGCAAGATTTCCGTGGCCTCGCCCATGGGCCAGGCACTGCTAGGGCGACAAGGAGGGGATGAAGTTGAGGTCAGGGCACCGGCTGGTATCCTGCATTACCAAATTGAAGCGATTAGACATCGTTGAGCAGATGCACGATGCGGACTAGTGAGACTATCTGGGGCAAGACACTGCGCCCGCCTTTTCACCAGCCGCGGTAGCCACGAGAGTCGACAGCGGGCAAGAGCGCCTCAGACCATGAGGGTCAGTAAACCCTGTATGAACTTCGAAGAATCGCGCGGCCTTTCCAAATACGCGATCTTGTACTATAATAATCACCGGGGAAAAGCTGTTTCTGCGCCGCAGATGTGTACGCTCTGTGATACGGTGCAAACAGCTTGTGGATAGGGCAAGGCGAAGGGAGACAAAAGAACTCAGGTCAGCGACTAACCAGTAGCCGGGCGGTTTTGCACGCAGCCCGCTAGTTGTCGTGGCTACTGTAGTAGTTCAGGACTTTGTAAGGAGGTACGCATGGATTTTAGGTTTACAGACGAACAAATGGCACGCAGAAAGGAGTTCTTTGAGGTCTGTCTTGAGCTCGAGAAATTGAAGCCGGCAGAGTTCATCGGATTCGAGAGCACGTACGAGTATGACTCGTGCTGGGAGTATGACCGCCATTGCGCCAAGGAATTCGCTAATAGGGGATGGCTCGCTTTGGACTGGCCCTCCGAATATGGCGGCTCAGGAACAATGATGGATAGGGTTCTCCTTTCCGAAGCTAGAGGATACCACGGCATTCCCGGGATCGATGTCTTCGGCGTCGGAATGCTCGCACCCACACTTTTCGCAGCAGCAAGTGAGGAGATAAAGAAGGAATTCCTCCCGCCAATCGCCGCAGCGCAGGTCACGTGGTGCGAGCTATGGAGCGAGCCCAACGCGGGCTCTGACCTGGCATCGCTAATCACCACAGCGATAAAGAAGGGCGATGAGTATATCTTAAACGGCCAAAAGACGTGGACTACCGGCGCCCACAAGGCTGACTGGGCTTTTGGAGTATTCAAGAGCGACCCCGAGGCCCGGAGCCACCATAATCTTAGCTTTTTGTTGTTCGACATGAAGACGCCCGGAATTACAGTAAGGCCCCTTCCATACATGAACGGAGGGACAATCTATAATGAGGTCTACTTTGACGACGTGCGTGTTCCCGCCAAGAACATCGTGGGACAAGAAAACGAGGGTTGGGCAGTCGTCAACACCCTGGCTGGCTTCGAGAGGTCCAACATAGACCAAATCATAGGCATGGCGCGCGGGCTGGAAGACCTGGTGGCGTACTGCAACGAGACCAAGCGAAACGGCCAGCCTTTGGCGAAGGACCCGATCATCCGTAACCGGCTGGCACAAACAGCCTGCGACATCGAGGCAGCCCGCACTCTAGCCTACCGAGTAGCTGATTTGCAGAACAGACATGAGATGTCCTTGATGGATGCTTCGGCCTTGAAGGTATTTGCCAGCGACCTTGGCGAGCGCTTTACTGCCTTAGCAACTGACATTCTGGGCCCTTACGGCCAGGTCAAACTCTCGCGCTGGGCACCCATGAACGGCTATTGGGAAGCTCTCTACCACGAGTGCTTCGTATTCACCATCTCTATGGGGACAAATGAGATACAGAAGAACATCATGGCCTGGTATGGCTTGGGCTTGCCTAGGATGAAGTAAATCACGCAAACACGAATAGGAGGAATCATGGACCTATCATTTAGTGAAGCGCAAGAGATACTGAGGAAGATGGCTCGGGACTTTCTTTCCACGGAATGCCCCAAGACTCTGGTCAGGGAACTTCAGGACAGTGAAAAAGGGTACTCTCCCGACCTCTGGAAAAAGATGGCCGAGCTGGGGTGGATGGGGTTAATCATTCCTGAGGAATATGAGGGCATGGGCTATACTTTCCAAGACCTGACGGTTCTCCTCGAGGAGACCGGCAGGAACATCCTGCCTGGACCTTTGGTGTGTACCATTACGAGTACTTTTCCGATCCTGGACGCGGGCTCCGAGGAACAGAAGAAAGAGCTTCTGCCAAAGATAGCCGCAGGAGAGCTGATTCTTGGCACAGCCCTCCTTGAAGCCGAGGGCACGTTTGATGCTTCCGGAATTGCTGCCAAGGCGACACTCAAAGGGGACGACTTCGTAATCAACGGGACGAAGCTCTTCGTGGAAATGGCCCATGTCGCCGATTACCTTATCTGCGCCGCCAGAACGAAAGACGGAGCTTCACCAGAGGAAGGGATCACCCTTTTCATAGTTGACACCAAGGCTCCCGGAATACAGTGTGAGGTGATTCCTACGATAGCCCTTGACAAGCAGTGCGAAGTGCGGTTAGAGAACGTGAGCATACCCAAGAAGAACATGCTGGGGGAACTGGACAAAGGATGGCCTATTGTGCAGAAGCTGCTGGAGAAAGGAGCTATTGCCAAATGCGCCGAGTCAATCGGCGGTATGCAAGCCGCTGTGGAGATGACCATAGCATATTCGAAGGAGAGAGTCCAATACGGTAGGCCTATTGGGGCTTTCCAAGCGCTACAGCATATGATGGCTGACATGTGGTCATCAATGAATACCAGCCGTTACCTGGTCTACGAGGCAGCGTGGATGGAATCGGAGGGCCTGCCCTGTGCCAAGGAGGTCTCCATGGCAAAGGCATATGTCAACGAAGCCTATAAGTATGTGAGCAAGTGGGGGATCAGATTACATGGTGGCATCGGTACAAGCAGAGATCACGACATTCCTCTTTATTACCATTTGGCCAAGGCTGCAGACATTGCTTTCGGCAGCACGGATTTCCACAGAGAGTTGGTGGCTCAGAAGATTGGCCTCATCTAGCTTCGTCTGACAACGGACAGCTATTCAGCCCCTCTTTCCTAGAGGGGCTGAAGTCTTTATTCCCCAGTTGTCACCGCACTTACCTACCTCTCCCCAAGCTCAACAGCAAAGTAATTGCCTCCCCAGTCGGCTTATGTTATACTGATGAACGATCTTGATTGGCTATTGCCGTGTAGAACCAGGAGGTTGAAAGTTGTCAGAGCCCGTTTCAGTTAAACAGCTCCTGGAGGCTGGAGCTCATTTTGGACATTTGACCGGTCATTGGCATCCACGCATGAAAACCTACATTTTCACCCAACGCAACGGTATTCACATCATCGACCTCGAGCAAACCGTGACTATGCTGGAAAAGGCCTGCACCTATGTTAGGGACTTGGTCAGTGACGGGGAAAGCCTTCTATTTGTCGGCACTAAGAAGCAAGCCCAGGAAATCATAGAAGAGGAAAGCAAACGATGTGGCATGTATTATGTCAACCAACGTTGGTTAGGAGGAATGCTCACTAATTTTGCTGTAATCCAGGCCAGAATAGACTATCTCGTTCGCCTTGAGGATAGAAATGAAAGAGGTGAGCTAGAGTATTTGTCCAAGAGAGAAAGACTCAAGGTTGAGAAAGAGATATCGAGTCTTAACAGACTGGTCGGTGGTTTTAAGGAAATGACTACTCTTCCTGGAGCTATATTCATCGTAGACCCAACCAAAGAGAGGATAGCTCTGGCCGAGGCAAAGAAAGTGGGTATTCCCGTAGTGGCCATAGTGGACACCAATTGTAACCCTCTAGGCATCGATTATCCCATCCCAGCCAACGATGATGCCATAAAGGCAATCAGACTCGTATGCAGCATGATAGCTGACGCTGTTCTACAAGGCAAAATGATTAAAGACACCGGTGAAATAGGAGTCGCTGAGCCGGTCACAGCGGAGCCCGAACCTGCTGAGTTCTCTGATGAAGCGTTGGAATCTTACATCTTCATGCCTGATGAGACGAATTAATAGATGACCCGCCAAGGCCACCTGCACAAATAAGGAGGCGGAATTGCAAGTTTCAACTGCAGCGGTAAAGGAGCTCAGGGAAAGAACCGGCGCCGGCGTCATGGACTGCAAGAAGGCCCTCATTGAAACGGAAGGAAGCATGGAGAAGGCAGCGGAGGTTCTTGACCAGCAAGGGCTTGCCTCGGCTCGCAAGAAAGCTGAACGCATCGCAGACCAAGGAATAGTCGAAACCTATGTCCACCAAGGAGGGCAAATCGGGGCGATGGTAGAGGTCAACTGCGAGACCGATTTCGTCGCCCGTACCGATGAATTCAAGGAGTTAGCCCATAATCTAGCTTTGCAGATAGCAGCCATGTCACCCCAATTCATCTCCCCCGAAGAGATCCCATCAGAAACAGACACAGACCCCCAAGCGGCTTGCCTTCTGCTCCAGCCCTTTATCAAAGACCCTGATAAGACCATACAAGACGTAATCACTCAAACCATAGCCAAAGTTGGTGAGAATATCATCGTACGCAGATTCACCAGATTCGAGCTAGGCTACTAGAAGTGTCAGCGACTAGACCTAAATACAGGCGGGTCTTGCTTAAGCTAAGCGGCGAAGCCCTTAGGGGAAGGAAGAGGTTTGGCCTCGATACTGGAGTCCTGACTCGGGTAGCCCAACAAATAAGGCGAGTGGTTGAGCAGAATGTCGAGGTAGGTATCGTTGTGGGCGGGGGCAATTTCTGGCGGGGCGTCGATAGCGAAGCTAAAGGAATGGATCGAGCCACAGCTGACTATGCCGGGATGCTGGCCACAGTAATTAATGCGCTGGCTCTGCAGGACGCTTTAGAAAGCGAAGGAATTACTACTAGAACTCAATCATCCATTACCATCCCGGCTATAGCCGAGCCCTACATCCAACGTCGAGCTATTCGGCACCTGGAGAAAAAGCGAGCAGTTATTTTCGCTGGAGGTACTGGAAACCCTTACATGACCAGTGATACCGCTGCAGCACTCCGAGCTATCGAGGTCAGGGCTGAAGTTCTTCTGGTAGCCAAGAACAAGGTGGACGGTGTCTACGATGCCGATCCCGCCAAGAACCCGCAGGCAAAGAAGTTTGATCGTCTTAGCCACGAAGAATGCCTTGACCTTCGCCTACAGGTAATGGATATCACTGCCTTCTCCCTATGTCAAGAGAATGCCCTCCCTATAATAGTCTTCGACCTCCAGGCGCGACGAAGCATAGAGCGTGCCATCTTCGGAGAACCCGTTGGCACTCTCGTCGGCGCCAGTGAACGAGAGACATGATCGAACAGGTCCTCATTGATACCGACAGCAAAATGCAAAAAGCCCTGGATGCATTGACCCGAGACCTGGCAGCTATACGCACGGGACGGGCGACACCAGCTTTGGTTGAACACATCAGAATTGATTACCATGGTGTTCCCACTCCGCTCAATCAAATCGCCTCCATCTCTGTTCCAGAAGCCAAGATGATAGTAATCCAACCCTGGGATCGCAGTGCAATCCGCAGCATCGAGAAGGCTATCCTCACCGCCGAGCTTGGTCTTAACCCAACAAGTGACAGTAATGTCATACGCATAGTCATCCCGCCGCTTACGGAAGAGCGCCGCAAGGAACTGACCAGAGTAGTTCGCAACAGGCTGGAAGAGACGAGAGTCACCCTGCGTAACATCAGACGCGAAGGTATGGAGAGGTCAAGGCGGGCAGAGAAAGACAAGGAAATATCACAGGACGAATGCGCGCACGCCTCGGAGCGCCTTCAGGAGCTCACGGATAGCTTCATACAGAGAGCAAATCAAACGGGGCAAGACAAAGAGACCGAGATAATGGAGGTCTAAGACCTCCGGAAGCTGTGGCCTCCCATTGTGCCAAGAAGACGATGTCCACTGAGAATGAGGCCAAACGATAAGCTCCCCAACACCGAAGAGTCCTACCAATGGCTAACACCTACGGTCACCGCCGGCGCTGCTACGCACACCTAGAGCCTGAGGAATAGGCATGCTCAGGCAGAGGATCCTCACTGCTGTCATTAGCTTACCACTGCTTATTGCTGCAGTCTGGTTCGGCGAACCGTGGTTTACGCTCCTGATAACCGCTGCAGCCGTACTTGGTAGCCTTGAGTTCTACCGAATGGCTAGTCATGCTCAGATACGGCCAATTACCTACTTCGGAGTGGTTTGGGTAGTACTGCTTGTCCTTAGCCCCCACTGCCCATATGCGGCCACAACGCCTTTTCTCATCAGTGCGGGCATACTCATCTCGCTGGTCTGGCTGCTATTTCGCTCCCCAAGAGAACAGGCTTTCAACAGCTGGGCGTGGACAATGGCCGGAATCCTCTACACTGGCTGGATGCTCAGCCACTGGGTTGAGCTGAGAAACCTGGAGGCCGGCAAGGAGTGGGTATTCTGGGCTGTGTTCACCACGGCCGCTAGCGATACTTCCGCATTCTTTTGCGGCAAAGCCTGGGGTAAGCGCTCTCTGGCTCCAATGGTAAGCCCAGGTAAGACCTGGGAGGGGGCCATAGGTGGACTACTCGCTGGCATCATAGCTTCTTTGGTTCTCGGTATTGTCTTTTCCCTGCCTCTCAACTACTGGCAAATGGCGCTCCTGGGTGGCCTCATCAGCGTATTCGCCCAGCTTGGCGATCTGGTGGAGTCATTGCTTAAGCGCAATACAAGCACCAAGGATTCTGGGAACCTGTTACCAGGACACGGAGGTATCCTTGACCGAATCGACAGCCTCATATTCACCGGGGTTGTAGTATACTATTGGTTAGTATTCAGTATACCATGAGTACCACTATGAAAAGGCTGGCTATTCTGGGCTCAACGGGCTCAATAGGGCAACAGACTCTCGACATAGTGAGAGACTTACCTGACAGATTCGAGGTTGTAGGATTGGCTGGTGGGGAAAACGCCGGTTTGCTAGCTGAACAAGTCAGTCAATTCCAGCCAAAGCTGGTTTACTCAACAATCAAGCCCAGCCTCCCAGCTAAGACGAAGTTCTCGTCCATGGAGGAGATAGCCATCCATCCAGAAGTCGACCTTGTTGTCATAGCCACAACGGGGAAAACAGGGCTAGCTCCGACTTTGGCAGCCATAAGAGCCGGTAAGAAGATAGCCCTGGCCAACAAGGAAATACTGGCCATGGCAGGTGAAATCATCACTGCCGAAGCCAAGCGACACCAAGCACAAATCCTACCTATCGATAGCGAGCATAGCGCCATTTGGCAATGCCTCCGTGGGGAGAAAGCTGAGGTGGCTCGGCTTATACTGACGGCTTCAGGCGGGCCTTTCTACCGCCGCTCGCCTTCACAACTGGCCACTGTCACTGTTGAAGAGGCTCTTCAACATCCCACTTGGAAAATGGGTAAGAAAGTCACCATTGATTCAGCAACTCTCATGAACAAAGGACTGGAAGCAATCGAAGCTCGCTGGCTTTTCTCGGTCCCGTTCAGCAAGATCGAAATTGTCATTCATCCTCAAAGCATTGTCCACTCTCTGGTAGAATTCACCGATGGCGCGTTGAAAGCCCAGCTCAGCTTCCCCGACATGCATCTACCCATTCAATACGCGCTGTCTTACCCGAAGCGATTGCCTAACTCCACGTTGCCACGCCTTGACCTGGTCCTAGTGAACTCCCTAACCTTTGAGGCGGTGAACTACGACAAGTTCCCTTGCCTGGAACTAGCACTCGACGCTGGTAAGAAAGGAGGAACCTACCCCAGTGTGCTCTGTGCCGCCGATGAGGTGGCCACCGAGCTCTTCCTCGCCAAGCACATCAATTTCCCCGGTATCGCCGAGATAATAGCCAAGACTATCAACCTACACCGAGGCATTAAGAACCCTACTCTGGATGAGATTGTAGACGCCTATACATGGGCAAGAGAAACCGCACTCAGGGTCGCCAGCAAGGAAAGCCTGTGTTACAAACAATAGTGCTGACAGCAGTCAGCTTCGTGGGCGTATTGCTGGTACTCGTGTTAGCCCATGAGTTCGGGCATTTCATTACGGCCAAGCTTTCAGGTGTAACAATACAGGAGTTCGGCATCGGTTTTCCCCCTCGGCTCCTCAGTTTCAAGCGCGGTGAGACAACATATTCACTGAACGCGATACCGCTTGGTGGCTTCACCAAGCTACTGGGAGAAGAAGATCCGACATTGGCAGGCAGCTTGGCCAGCAAAAGCATCCCCACCAGGTTCTTGGTCCTCGGCGCAGGCTCATTGATGAACATCCTGCTTCCCATTTTCCTTTTCTCAATTGCCTTCATGATTCCTCACGATATGCTATTGGAAACAGTACAGGTGGAAGAAGTAGCTCCGAACTCCCCAGCCCAAAGCGCCGGAATCGAGGCCGGAGATACTGTTCTGGAAATAAATAACCGCCCAATCGAAAACCGGAGTGATGTCGGATATATCATCCATCTGAATCTTGGCTCAGAAGTAAACATCTTGCTACAGAAAGCCGACCTGAGCCAAGAAGAAGTGAGCGTGAAGCCGAGGTGGAATCCGCCACAAGGCGAAGGAGCCATTGGCATCATTATCATGGGGACAGACAGCGTTGTAGTCCGTGAGTCCTGTCCTATCTGGGAAGCAGTCCCCTCAGGCATACGCCATTGCTGGGAAATCCTTGTCCTATTTCGGAATGAAGTGGTAAGCTGGTTCGTCAGAGGAACAGCGCCTCAGCTAACTGGCCCAGTAGGCATCGCCGAATTGACCGGTCAGGTGGCTAAGGCTGGTCTCAGCCCGTTGCTCGAATTCGCCGCTCTTATTAGCATAAACCTGGCCATAATCAACCTATTTCCTTTCCCGGGCCTCGATGGAGGCAGACTTGTCTTTGTGGCTTTGGAATGGGTTAGACGGGGGAAAAGGATATCGCCCAAGAAGGAGGGACTTGTCCATCTTATTGGCTTCATAGTATTGATACTACTAATTGCTGCCATAAGCTACTATGATATTGCGCGCATTATTCAAGGAGAAAGCCTCTTCCCATGATATTTCGTCGGCCGTCTAAGGCTATTAGAGTCGGAACAGTGACCGTAGGTGGTGACGCTGCTGTTGTAGTCCAGTCTATGACCAAGACCGATACCAGGAACATACCAGCCACCGTCGGTCAGATTAAGCAGCTCACTGATTACGGCTGCGAGATAGTCAGGGTAGCCATACCAGACACCGAAGCTGCGCAGGCCATCTCAGCGATTAAGCGGGATACGTCTATTCCAATCATTGCCGACATTCATTTTGATTACCGACTCGCCCTGGCAGCGCTGGAAGCCGACGTTGATGGGCTTCGCCTGAACCCCGGCAATATTCACGACCCAGAGCAAATCGCCAAAGTGGCTCAGGCAGCTAGGGAAAGACAAACGCCCATCCGTATTGGCATCAACTCCGGAAGTCTGCCACCAGCAACAGGGCGAGACTCATCCGTAGCTCAGCACATGGTCAGCGTGGCATTAGACCAAATCAACTTGTTGGAAAGCCTCGGCTTCGATTTGATCAAGGTGTCCCTCAAAGCCTTCGATGTGCCTACCACAATCGAGGCCTACAGAGCAATAGCGGAGAGAGTTCCTTATCCTTTACATCTAGGCATTACCGAGGCAGGACTTCCCAGAGCAGGTGCTGTTCGCAGCGCAGTAGGCATTGGCATACTGCTTCACGAAGGTATCGGCGACACAATCCGTGTCTCCCTTAGCTCCCATCCCTGCGAAGAGGTAGCTGTAGCTCACGAGATCTTGAAGAGCCTCGGCCTTCGCGAGCATGGCCCTACCCTGATAAGCTGCCCTGGGTGCGGCCGGGCTGAGGTAGATATCATTGGGTTGGCCGAGTCCGTAGACAAAAGGCTAAGAGAGATAACTAAACCCATCAAGGTTGCTGTTATGGGCTGCGTTGTCAACGGTCCCGGCGAGGCAAAAGACGCTGATGTCGGCATCGCTTGCGGTAAAGGCAAGGGCGCTATCTTCAAGAAAGGCGAAGTAGTAGGTACTGTCGCCGAAAAGGATTTCCTGCAAGCGTTGATGGTAGAGGTGAAAAGCCTCTGAGTTGTCCGACCAAGCTTCTGAACGAGAACTGGTGGTAGGGAACACCTGCGCCTCCCACAGCAGTGGAGAAATAGAATAGGAAGGAGGTCAAAGTGGAATATCCGATAGCTGTCAGAGTCGACCGTCAAGAGGAGCTTTCACGGCTGACGACTTTCTTTCGACCACTCATGGTCATACCCCAGTGGATTGTCCTATGGGCTATCGGAATAGCTGCCAGCGTCATCATCTTTGTTGCCTGGTGGGCCATCTTATTCACTGGCAGATATCCCCAGTGGGCTTTCAACTTCGTAGCTGGCTATGTGCGCTGGTACACCAGGGTGATAGGCTACTACGCCCTTCTAGTCGACAAGTATCCGCCTTTCAGCATCAACTAGTTATGTGGCAACGGGTCTCCAGCGGGGATTCTACGATTCTGTTTGAGGGTCAAAGAACATGCGTTTCTCCAGGCTTTTTGGCAAAACACTAAAGGAAACACCGGCAGAAGCCGACACTCTGAGCCACCAGTTACTGCTCAGGGCCGGGATGATTCAGCAGGTAACTGCCGGTGTCTATTCCTATTTGCCCTTAGGCTGGCGGGTGCTCAAGAAAATCGAGCACATAATCCGGGAGGAAATGGACCAGGCTGGCGGACAGGAGTTGATGCTACCGACACTTCAGCCCTTTGAACTCTGGGAAGCATCAGGAAGATACCCTTCCTTCGGCAAAACGCTGTTCACCGTGGTCGACCGCAAGGAACACAAATTAGCCCTGGGCCCCACCCACGAGGAGGTTATCACCGAGCTTGTGCGCCGCTATGTCCAGAGCTACCGTGATCTTCCGCTGCTCCTCTATCAAATACAGAACAAGTTCCGCGATGAACCTCGGCCCCGAGGCGGCCTGCTACGTGTCCGCGAGTTCATTATGAAAGACCTCTACAGCTTTGACATTGACGAGGCTGGTCTGGATAACAGTTACCAAGGAATGGTTCAGGCCTACAAGAACATCTACTCCCGTTGTGGCTTGCCGTCGGTGTTAGTAGAAGCCGACAGCGGGGCTATAGGTGGTAAGGACTCCCACGAGTTCATGCTCATTGCCGAGAACGGTGAAGATGAAATCGTTCATTGCCCAAAGTGTGGCTACGCCGCCAATATGGAAAGAGCTCAAAGCGCTAAGCCGGAGCTGGAAATCAGACCTCCTTTGCGCGCGGAAGAGATAGCAACGCCAAACATCAAGACAATTGAGGAAGTGGCCGATTTTGTTGGCGTGCCCGCGAGCCATACACTGAAAGCGGTCTTCTACTCAGCGGATGGTGAGGTCGTCTTTGTGGTCATCAGAGGAGACCTGGACGTTAATGAGACAAAGCTCAGGAACTTGCTGAAATGCTTCGAACTACGCCTGGCCACAGCAACAGAAGTGACTGCAGCCAAGTTAGTAGCCGGCTCAGCCTCACCGGTAGGTATAAAGGGAGTAAGGATTGTGGCTGACGACTCGATAACGTTAGGTTCCAATTTCATCGCCGGCGCCAACAAGCCGGACACTCACCTCAAGAACGTGAACTACCCTCGCGATTTCAAGGTTGACATCATGGCCGACATCGCTGGGGCACGATCTGGCGACGCTTGTCCCAAATGTAGCGGCAAACTCATTTCGAGCCATGGCATCGAGGTAGGTCACGTGTTCAAACTAGGCACTTTCCTCAGTGAGAAGCTAGGCGCCTTCTTTCTTGACCGCAACGGTGTGTCACACCCAATCGTCATGGGTTGCTACGGCATCGGACTGGGAAGACTGTTGGCAGCCGCAGTAGAGCAGAGCCATGACGACAAAGGCATTATCTGGCCGCCAGCTATTGCCCCCTACCACATCTACCTCTGCCCCCTACACCTAGAGAGCCCTGAGATTGCTGACACCGCGGAGAGGCTGTACGAAGACCTGACCAAGCAGAGCCTAGAGATTCTTTTCGACGACCGCGATGAATCCCCGGGAGTCAAATTCAACGACGCTGACCTGCTGGGCATACCTCTGCGTTTGACTCTAAGCCCACGTACCGTGCGGAGCCAGAGCGTAGAGGCGAAATGGCGCAGCGAGAAACAAACCCAGCTTCTGCCTCTCGAAGGCATAGTTGCGAGAACGAAGGGTCTATTAGGAGAACCTGACCCAAGCGCTGACCCGCATTAGGATGCCGTTGAGACAAGGCAGCGATGAATATCAACATACCCTCGAACACAATGCAGACCAGAATCCCTACCGAGCCCGGCAAGCCCATGCTGACGAAAAAGGCAAAGGCACAAACATCTGGGATACAGGAAAGAACATAGCTTGCCAAATGAGCCTTAGTCGGCTTCTTCTTGGCTGCGCGCCAGATTGGCCAGCCAACAGAAGCCAGCGAGCCAACTACTGCTACGGCTTCCTCAAGTCAACAACCCCCTGTTCTCGAAGTATTTCCCAAATAGTGCAAACATGGCTGTGGCCAGAATCGGACAAGTCAGCTCCTGTTTATGAGATTCCCGCACCGGCAAGACCTGAGTGTCGCTCACAAAGCATAGTACCAGCTATCACTTACGGCAACTGCGGCACTCGTTGATACACATCTAGGACAAAAGTCCTAGCCAAGTAGTGACCTTCAGGTGATGACACCAAAGCCATTATCCTTTACAATACCATCTATATCATATCTTACCCGAGCCACTCTGGACGAGGCAAAAGCTTAATAAGGGGGACGGCAATTGTCCAGCAAGCTCATGGCGGGCCTCCAAAAGGGGCACCGCGATCAGACCGGCATAACCGGGTTGGAGACAGCAATCATCCTGATTGCTTTCGTCACCGTAGCCGCAGTATTCGGCTATGCTATCCTCTCCGCTGGCATCTTCTCGGCTGAGAAAGGCAAGGAGACCGTGTTCCTGGCCCTCGAGGAAGCCAAGAGCACGATGGAGCCGACCGGTAACGTCATCATCACCAGCTCGGACAACACGTCTGCAAAGCTCATCAAGTTCTCTGTCCGCACTGCTGTGGCCGGAGAGCCCATAGACATGTCACAACCGCCCAACAACACGGTTGTCGCCGCCTACATTGACAAGCATCAGTACCGAGATGACATATACTGGACCCGCCGGTTTCTTGGCTCCCACGACGGCGATACCCTCCTCGAGATAGGTGAGCAAGTAGAGATCACGATAGACCTGGCCAATGTTGACGGTGCCGGTGCCCCACTGCTCACCCCTCTGACAAAGTCCATGAAATTCACCGTTGACATCGAGCCACCATGCGGGGCTCTGGTTGTAATTGAGAGAGTGACACCTTGTAGCTTCGACTCAGTCATGAATCTTCACTAGTATTACAGGTGCTCCACTTTGCACTTAGTTACTCCCGGCTAGATGGTCCCCCAGTCTAGCCGCGCTTGCGACACGCCGCCCCAAGCTACAACTGCAACACATACATCGCCGACCCTTGCCGCTGAGTTTTGCACGTCAGAGGCACCTGCCCCAAAACACGGGCGAATATGTGTATATGAATCCGGCTTGCCCTTCGTCGCCATATCAACGATGTCCCGACCACTTCTTGTTCAGGCCAGTCGATCCAAAACGAAGCGAGACGAGCCGAAGTCACAAATCTCCTGGCTGGCTTTACTCTGAGGAAATGCGCCGTGACCGAAGAATCTCACTCAGTATAGGCACTGCAAAGCGAAGGGCCCGAGGACT
>CAZTRR010000025.1:1206-22347 GCA_964616785.1 uncultured Dehalococcoidales bacterium | reverse complement strand
GCATCGCCGAGACTATAGAAGCGATAGCCCAGGCTCTTGGCTTGTTCGTAAGCCCGCAGGATGAAATCCCGTCCGGCTAACGCCGAAACCAACATGAGCAGCGTGGATCTGGGCAGATGGAAGTTGGTGATTGCCGCGTCTGTTGTGCGAAACTGATATCCAGGCAGGATGAACAGGTCAACCCAGCCGGCGAAGGGATGGACGGTCGCGGTTTGGGTTGCCGCCTCGATTAACCTCACTGTGCTCGTGCCCACGGCGATAACTCGTTTGCCTTCTTTTTTGGTCTGGTTGAGCAATGCGGCGGCTTCTGAGCTTAATTCTCCATATTCTTTGTGAATAGGGTGGTGGTGGGGGTCTTCGACTCGGACCGGACGGAAGGTATCGAGTCCGATATGGAGAGTAACAAAGGCGAATCGCACCCCCCTTTGCTGTAGCTCACCGAGCAGCCGCGGCGTGAAGTGCAGTCCGGCAGTAGGTGCTGCCACGCTCCCTTCTACCTGGGCGTAGACTGTTTGATACCGCTCTGGCTGTGCCAGCGGGGTGTGGATATAGGGCGGAAGAGGTACTTCCCCAATCTGCTGAAGAAAACGCTCGTCTGAAAAACGAAGGACTCTGATTCCGCCCTCTCCCCGCTCCAGCACCTCGGCTGTCATCAACGTGTTGGGGTCATCAGGTGTGTTTCCTAGGTTGATTCTTGCTCCAACACCAAGCTTCCTGCCGGGACGAACCAGGCCTTCCCAGACGTTGACGTCCAGGCGGCGCAGCAGCAGAAGCTCCACGTTGGCGGCACTGTCGGTTTTCCGTCCCAAGAGCCGGGCCGGAATAACCCGGCTGTTGTTGAATACCAGGCAGTCCCCGCTCTCAAGATAGTCGCTGACCTCATGAAAACGGCGGTGTTCCAGAGAGCCGCTGGCGCGATGAAGAACCATGAGGCGAGATTGGTCACGTGGCTCTACGGGTGTCTGGGCGATAAGCTCGGGGGGCAAGTGATAGTCGAAATCGCTGGTTTTCATGGACGGAGGCCACTCATCTGCTCAGGAAGTGCACGATGACGCTGACTATGATGGTTAGCAGGATGCTTGCAATAAGGAGAGTGACAACGGGGAAATAGAAGGTGAATCCGTCTTTCTTTATGAGTATGTCGCCGGGCAGCTTGCCCAGGAATGGGATGTGCTGACCGAAGACCAGTAGTAGGCCCAGGACTATTATGACACCCCCGACTATGAGCAGAATCTTGCTTGTGCCTTCCACGTCGTTAGCTCCTGAGGGCAGCCTTGAAATGCGAATATCGACTGAGGTTCACTATGGCTCTGGCTGCCCTTTCCATGGAGGTGAAAACCGGTATTGAAGCTTGGGATAGTCTGCGTTCTATCTGGATACGCGCTGCGTCTGAGGGCCCAGGTGGTAGGACGCTCACCAGCGGCTTGTCCTGCTTGGTTGTCAGGTCCATGAGAACATCATTGATAGCTTCTATTTGCTCCCACGGGAAATAGTCGAGGAGCATCCCCATATCTTCTTGCACCAATACAAGGTCGATAGCCGAGTCGGCAAGAATGAGTTCGATGGTCTGCCTGAGAGTTGTGAGGCTACCAGCGGCCTGGCTGACATCCACGGGGTTGTGCAAAATACTTCCTGCCTGGCCTAGAAGGCTAGTCAACCTTTGTCTGGTTGACGAGGAAAGGGGTGGTATGGGAAGTCCAAGCTCAGTACAGGTATCGCTGGCTGAGACGGCTATACCACCACCGCCGTCAGCCAGTCCGCATACGATAGCTATGCCTTTGCCTCGCCATTGCTGAAGCTGTTGAAAGATCAGCAGAGTATCAGCTAGCTCCTCCAGACTGTGGACTTCAATGGCGCCACCTTGCTTCAGAGCTGCTGACCATACAGCTGCTGAGCTGGCTAAAGAGCCAGTGTGAGACTTGGCTGCTGCTGCGCCCGCTTCGGTTCTGCCAGCTTTCCACGCAATCACAGGTTTGACCTTAGTTACCTCCGCGATTGTATTGAGCAGGAGGGAACCATTCCGAACTCCTTCGAGATAGGCGCCTATGACGGAGGTCTTTGGGTCAGCAGCCATGTACTTCAGAGAATCGATACTGTCTAGATCGATACCATTCCCGAAACTAATTCCTTTGCTGTATTTGATGCCTCGGGCTATCCCAAGCTCAACTAGCTGGCCACTGATGCCGCCGCTTTGGGAAATGAAGCCTACTGTACCGCTTTCACCTATTGTTCCCCCGGGCCCACAGGGTATCTTCCACTCGGGGCAATACACGCCAAGGCAGTTAGGCCCGATGATGCGGAAGCCGCCTTGTTGCGCCTTGCTTACCATCTCTTCTTCCAGCTTGTATCCTACGTCGTCACCTATCTCCTTGAAACCAGCGGTAAAAAAAGTGACGGCTTTTACCTTCTTCGTTGGGCAATCATCCAGTAGGCTAGGTGCAGCTTCTCTGGGGATACACACGATGGCGTAATCGACAGTCCCTGGTATTGCCCTGAGGCTGGGATAGATTTTCAAACCCAGGACTTCACCTCCGTTGGGATTGACTGGATAGATATTACCGGTGTACCCGGCATCTACAACGGCTTTCAGCCAGTAGTAGCCGGCCTTCCTCTTATCTCGCGAAGCACCGACAACGGCGATCGACTCTGGGTAAAAGATATGGTGGAATTCCTGAAGCAGGTTTCTGGAGGATGATTCAGTCATCGACTAGGATTTTAACTGAAAAAGGCTGGGCGGTGCAAAGAACCGCCCAGCCTTGATGTAACCTTGCCGCCTTTTTAGAACAACCCCTGTACTTTCCCTGTCTTGGTGTCGATATCTACTTTTCTGAAGGCAGGGTCGGAGCTGGTGCCCGGCATCAGGCTAATGGCTCCAGCGCATGGGCAGAGGAATTTCGCCCCGGAATAAATCAGCACATCGCGAATGGGCAGCGTCCATCCCTTGGGAACGCCCTTAACAGCGGGATCGTGTGTCAGGCTCAGGTGGGTTTTTACCATCATGGTAGCGTACTCGTCATATTTGGAGTCGCCTTCAAGCATCTTGGCCTTCGCTTCGGCATCGGGGGTCCAGGAGACACCATCGGCTCCGTAGACTACCTTGGCAATCTTGCCCACCCGTTCCCGCAGTTTCATTTCCGTGGGGTAGAGGAACTTGAAGTCACCTTTCTCTTCGCAGGCTTCCATGACAGTATCGGCCAGCTCCAGGGCGCCATCGCCACCATCGGCCCAGTGACTGGACACGGCACAGCGTGCCCCGGCCGCCTCGGCTGCCTTTCGTACCATGGCGATCTCTTCTTTGGTATCCGTGTGGAACGAGTTGACGCACACTACCGGGTTGATGCCTGATGTCCTGATGGTGTTGATGTGGTGCAGCATATTGGGCAAGCCCTTCTCCAGGAGCCCAAGGTCTTCCTTGGTGTAGGATTCGGGCAGGGGCCGACCGGCCACTACTTTGGGTCCGCCGCCGTGCATCTTTAGCGCTCTGATGGTGGTGGTGAGCACTGAGACGTGGGGCTTGAGACCGCTGAAGCGACACTTGACGTTCCAGAACTTCTCGAAGCCGATATCTGCGGCAAAGCCGCTCTCGGTAACATGGTAATCAAACATCTTGAGACCAATGCGGTCGCCGATGATAGAGGACTGGCCCACGGCGATGTTGGCGAAGGGCCCAGCATGCACCATGCAGGGTTGATACTCCACCGTGCACATCAGTGTGGGATTGATGGTGTTGCGCATCCAGGCGGTCATGGCGCCTCCGACCTCCAGATCGCCGGTGGTGACGACATTGCCCTCCATGTCAAAAGCCACCGTAATCTCATTCATTCTGCGGCGCAGGTCTGCCAGGTCTGTGACAATTGACAGCATAGCCATAAGTTCGGAGCCGACGGCGATGCCGAACTTCGACTGCATGGTATAGCCGTCCATGCGGCCGCCGAGACCTATGACGATGTTCCTCAGGCTCTGGGCGCAGAAGTCCATGATCCAGCCCATTTCCACCCTGGTGGGGTCAATATTAAGGCGGCGCATCCTGGTGCGCTTCTGTAACTCGGCATCATCGTAATTACGCTCGTGCTGCATTCTGGCGGTGACTGCCACCATGGCTAGGTTGTGAGCGTTCATTATGTCGTTGATGTCGCCGGTAAGTCCCATGGAGAATTCGGTCATGGGGATGAGCAGTGCATTGCCGCCGCCAGCAGCCGTCCCTTTGATATTCATGGTTGGACCACCTGATGGCTGGCGTATACAGCCTCCCACGTTCTTGCCCCGCTTGCCCATGCCCTCGAGGATGCCCATCGTGGTCGTTGTCTTCCCTTCACCAAGCGGCGTGGGAGTTATCGCGGTTACCTCGACGTACTTGCCGTCAGGTTTGTCCTTGAGGCGCTCGATGATTTTCATGAAATCGAGCCTGCACAGCCTCCCAGATGGAATGACCTCGTCCTTTTGCAGGTTGAGTCTTTCCCGCCACTCCTCGGGAGTCGGCATGTTCGCTTCTGCCGCTTCTGCAATCTGCCAATCCTTCAATTTTGTGGCATCGTATGCCATATGGTGTGACCTCCTTGTGTTTTTTCTAGGCCTGTGGCGGAACGCCTACAGCCCTGGTTCCTTAGTTAAAGCGCTGGCTCTCTAACCAGTTATCCCCGCCTTCGCCTCTGCTGCCTCCACTGTGTTCATTAGCAGCATGGTCACTGTCATCGGGCCGACGCCGCCGGGGACCGGGGTTATTGCCGATGCTTTTTCCTTGACGGCGTCAAAGTCAACGTCACCCACCAGGCGAAAGCCCTTCTCCCTCGTCTTGTCTTCCACGCGGTTAACTCCGACGTCGATGACTACTGCGCCGTCCCTCACCATGTCAGCCGTTATGGCCTTGGGAGCGCCCATCGCTGCCACCACAATGTCAGCCTGCTTCGAGAACGACGCTATGTCTTTGGTCCCGGTGTGACATATTGTGACCGTAGCATTGGCGCCTTTCTTCTTCTGCATCAGGATACCGGCCAGCGGTTTACCCACGAGATTGCTGCGGCCGCAGATGACAACATGCTTGCCGGCTGGGTCATTGCCACTCCTGATCAACAACTCCTGCACTCCGTGGGGGGTGCAGGGCAAAGGGCAAGGCTCGCCTCGCAGCAGTTTGCCCACGTTTACCGGGTGAAAGCCGTCCACGTCTTTGTCCGATGAGATGCAGTTAATAACCTTGTCCGTGCTGATATGTTTGGGCAGCGGCAGTTGCACCAGGATGCCGTGGAATTTCGGGTCTTTGTTAAGCTTGTCAACCGTCTTGATGACTTCTTCCTCCGATGTATCGGCTGGCAGGCGAATGGTATCCTCGTGCATGCCTATTTCCTCGGCTCCCTTGGCTTTGCTGGTAACATATGATACCGAGGCCGGGTCTTCGCCCACCAGCACCACGGCCAGTGCCGGCGTTACTCCCTTGTCCTTGAGTTTGTTTACCCTCTCCTTCAGTTCCTCCCGGATTTCGGCTGCTACCTGGGTCCCGCTGATAACTTGTGCTGGCATCGCTTTGTGCCTCCTCCTTAGTATTTTGCTCTTACATCAGAGTGGAGCGCAGGGGAACCCCCGTGCTTCCACGCTCATTACAATAAGAGGGACGACTGGGTTGGGGTGTAGTTGACTAAAGCTGCTTGCACCCAAGGCTCCGAGACCTACTTTGCCAAGCAGTGATTATAGCATGTGAAACTGCGTCAAAGCAATAGGAGGCTTGCGTCCTGGCTGCGGGTTTTGAGTTACCTCATTCACTCATTTGGTCTTTGATTCTGAGCTTCCCAGAATTGACATCCTTCACGTCTATCAGTGGCAACCGCTTCTACTCTAAAGAGAGTGATGAAGCCGTATTCATTGAACTCTCGCTGGTAAGAATCACCTTCCTGCAACTTGTCAAGATATCTGGCCAGTTCTGAGTTGGTGCAGTTTACCCCTTCTTCTGAACCCGATATGCCAGGCCCCACGGTAAACCCCTTGGCGAATTTACAGGTTGCACATATTTCTTCCATCTTATCCTCCTTTTGGTCATTTCCCCCTTGGCTACCCCAAGACATGTGACCCCCACCTGCGACCAGTCAAAATGAACAGATTGCATCGCAGTCTTGTTGCTTACCCGAAGGTCACAGGGTCGGGGCATTCCATGGCTTTACGCTTTGACGTGGGCGCCTGCCTGCCAATGCCAACGTAACCATAAGGCAGCCATCGAAGCATAGACAACCCGGTTCCACTACACCGGCTGAGTAATGTGACTCGTGACGAGAACTGACAGGCAGTACGACGCTCCGGGCTTTGCCCACACGTTGTCCGCGGTCTTTTCCGGCGCCGCGGCCAACACGTCAACGGGTAGGCGACGCTGTGCTGCCCTTCACTTCCGACGGGTAACCATCATGGCAAAGACCAAGAGAAGTATTTCCCTCCGCTCACAGCTCTTATGCCGTCTATGAGCTCTGTGCTTGCTGCCTTTTTGGGGATAAAGCCATGTGCACCCGCCTGTTTGGCAACAAGCATGTTCTCTTCTTCGTCATATTGTGTCAATATCAAAACCTTTGTCTGCGGGCATTCGCTACTTATTCGCCTTGTGGCCTCCAATCCGCTCATCACGGGCATGACTATATCCATCAACGCTACGTTCGGCAGAAGTAGCAGCACCTTCTCAAGAGCGTCTTGTCCGTCGACAGCTTCACCTACTACCTCCATGTCCTTCTGTAGCCCGAGAACGGCACATATTCCGTGCCTGACCATGGTATGGTCATCTACTACCAACACTCTTATCTTCTTAGGCCCAGTTGCTTCTTCCACCAGGATTTGGATTCGGGGCACCAGCGCAGCTGGCTCGATTGGCTTGGTTACATAACCCTCGGACTCGAGTTGTATTCCCTCGAACCTTCTCCATCCCCTAATAGAGCGTTCTTCATGCCGGGCGTCGATAACCAGGAGGGGTATGTCTTTGTACTTGGGGTGGTGTTTCAGCCACTTATGGATGGAGAATGCTTGCCCAGCCGGCGCCATGGTGCCCAGAACAACGATATCGGGCTCCGCAGTCATCATCTCCTCGGCTTCTGCCTTGCTGGAGGCGGTGATCACATGATAGGACTTGGCTTCCAGAGTCCTCTGGAAAGCTTCTACAAAATCAGGTTCGTCATCTATGATCAGGATTCTTTCATTGTTTGCCATTTTGCTTTCCCTCCTTGTGCGAGAGCTACCTAACCTCTTGGGCATACCGCTGCGATTAGCCAAGCGGCTGTCTCAAGGATGCACTTCGACCAAGTCGGCCGCTTCCAAGATGTCAGGCACAATCGCTTCATTGCCCACTGCCATAATATGGACACCGTGGCAGAGGTTTTCCTCCTTTATTGCCTTTATTGTGCGCAGAACAATCTCGATTCCTTTCTGAAGTCCCTTACCCTTCTCCGCGGTGCTAAGCTCATCTATAACAGCCTGCGGAACAATTATTCCGGGAACATTGTCATTCATGTACCGAGCCATCCTCGCCGAAGCCATGACTATAATACCTGCCAGTATTCTCACATCAAACTGGGAGGCATATTGCATGAACCTGCGAAGACTTCCAAGGTCGAAAATGCCCTGGGTCTGGAAGAATTGCGCCCCGGCACCAACCTTCTTGTCGAACTTGATCAGTTGTGGCTCAACAAGGTCTGCTTCGGGATGTACCGAGGCACCAACGCAGAATTTCGGAGCGCCTTTGAGGTCATTCCCGGCCATGTCTGTTCCGCCTTCCATCGTCTTGATCATCTTGAGCAATTGCACCGAATCCAGGTCAAAGACAGGTTTTGCTTCCTTGTGGTCACCCACGTCAATTGAATCCCCGGTGAGGCAAAGGACGTTGCTGATGCCTCTCGAGTGTGCCAAAAGAAGGTCAGCTTGAAGCGCCAAGCGATTACGGTCACGGCAGGTCACCTGAAGGATAGGCTCTCCACCACGTTCCTTCACCAATAGACAGCCACCCAACGAGGGGAAACGCATTACCGAACTCTGATGGTCAGTGACATTGATGGCGTCAACTTTGTCCTTGAGAAGCTCTATGTGATGAACCGTTTCCGAGATATCCGCCCCTTTGGGGGGCCCGACCTCTGTTGTCACCAAGAATCCGTTGGAGTAAAGCTTTTCCTGGAATAATGAGTTAGCCATTATCCTCTCCTACGCCAATGCTGGCTTTGCTCACGATCCTTTTCGGCCTCGGAATCGCTCGGAAGTTCCTTGGAGGGTAATATCGGCGCATTTTCTCCAGTTGCTGCAGCCTCTCTAGGCGCTTGTATATGAGAATCCAGGCGCAGTCCATATCTTTGTTGGCTTCACATTTACCGTTTTTGGTGCCGGCGCAAGGCCCATTGAGTATCCCCTTCGTGCACCTGGTGATGGGACAAATGCCAGCGGTCTCTGCCAATCTGCAATCGCCACAGGCAGCGCACCGCTCATCCCAAATCCCCCACTCTTTGGCCATACCCATGAAACATGTGTTGACCCCTGGTAACACGGGTATATCCGGCAAACTCTCGGCTACGGCCTGCACCCCGATGCCGCAACCTAGCGAAAGAATGGCATCCACCTCCCTGACCCTGTCGACAAGAAGATCCATGAATTCGGCATCGCACTGTCTTTTCAAAGTGTATTCTGAAAAGGTGTGAGTCCCATTCCCGCTTTTAGCCTGCGCGAGTCTCAGAGCGTTATGGAGAAAGGAGACTTCACGCTCGCCACCGGCATCACAAACCGTCATGCAGGTTCCGCAACCAAGGATCAACACCCTATCATAAGGCGCAATCATTCGCCTGATCTCTTCTAGAGGCTTTTGCTCTGCAACTATCAACTTTTCACCTCCTGCATTATTACCGAGGCCAAATAGAGCGCACCTATTCGTTCTGCAAACTTATCGAGTTTCTTGGTCGGGTCCTCATTGGTGGTGCTTGGAACAAAGGCCTGAAGCCGTTCTGGCTCAAGACCGATCTGCACCAGAGTTTTTCTGACCTTTGCAACACGCTGGTCAACCCAAGAGGCAGTGTTTTCTCTGGAACACTGTTCCCCGCAGCCAGCGATGAAAACTCCCTCTGCACCCATTTCGAAGGCACGCAATATATGCTCGCCTTCTACCTTGGCTACACAAAGAACGGGCACAATCCAGGTGCCGGCCTTGGCTTCCCGCCATAGGCCCGCAAGGGTGCCAGTGCCGAAAAGCCCATACTGGCAGCAAAAACCGACAATGAAGGGCTCAGATTTGGATTCCGACGCGGACTTAAGTGTGTGCTCCAGCTCCTCAGTTATATGGCGTCGGTCATAGGGCTTCCTAAGGACTATCGCTTTCGCTGGACACTCGGCAACGCATATACCGCAAGCCTGACACTGATCAGCAGGTATTTGGATTGTGCCGCTGGCATCCAGGTAGGGGACGTGATATGGGCAGACTCTTAGGCAGGTCAAGCACGTGGCGCACTTATCTTGGAACATGATCTCGGCGCCCATACCACATCGGAGGCATCTTCTTGCTTCGTTGACGGCGGCTTCCCAGTCATAAACAAGCTCTACTGGCTCGAAGTCCCCCGCCCTTGCCTTGGGAGGAAGGATTGGTGGCTCGAATCGGCCAATTTTCCTTATCATCGCTACTGTTTCGGGCAGCAGGTCGCCTGCCAGGCTTTGGGGCGCCTCTTTGTCAACCAGCGGATATCTGTGCTGAAGGTAATCGTCGATGCGAGAGGCTGCCAGCCTGCCGGCTTCTAGAGCCTGTGTGACCGTCGCTGGCCCGGTGACAGCATCCCCTCCAGCGAAGACCCCTGCCCTGTTGGTCGTGAGTGTGACGGCGTCGACCTGAATAGTGCTGCCTCTGCCTATTCGGAGGTGGAAATCGCCGGGGGTCTGTGGTGCCTGTCCAATAGCGGTAATCAGGGTATCAATTTGCCTGGTGAACTGGCTGCCCTTGATCGGTACAGGTCGGCGCCTGCCGCTAGCATCCGGTTCGCCGAGCTCCATCCTGGTGCAGGTCAGGCTTAACCGCCCATTTTTCCTCTTTATGCGGGTCGGTGCTACCAGAAACAGGATGTCTATCCCTTCCTCCAGGGCTTGCTCTACTTCTGTGGGGTCTGCTGGCATTTCCGCCTGGCTACGGCGATAGAGGATGCTCACCTTAGGCGCACCTAACCGAAGCGCGGTGCGCGCGGCATCAATCGCTACATTCCCACCTCCTACGACAGCAACCCTTTTGCCTAGAGACGGCTTGAGCCCGAGGTTCGCTTCGCGGAGAAAAGTTGCTCCATCTACCACCCCCGGGCTGTCTTCTCCGTCTATTCCCATTCTAAGGCTCTGATGGGCACCAATGGTTATGAAGATCGCCTTGTACCCCATGTCAAACAGCAAGTCCAGGGATACCACTCGAGTGTTCGTTCTGATTTCAACCCCGATCTGAGTTAGCCTTTGAACTTCAGTGTCCAGTACTTCGCGGGGGAGACGGTATTGGGGAATACCTACTCGGAGCATACCTCCCATCTCTGAATGGGCTTCGAAGATAGTTGCCGGATAGCCCAACTTACGCAGATAGTAGGCGCAAGCCATTCCTGCCGGCCCGGAGCCTACTATGGCAACCTTTTCACTGTGCGTAGTCTCAGCTTCAGCCTGGACCATCCTGTCACCGCCGAATTCCACGGCGAATCTCTTCAACGACCGGATAGCGATAGGTTTATCTACCTGGCTGCGTCTGCAAGCATCCTCGCAGGGATGAGTACAAACATAGGCACAGATAGAGGGGAAAGGGTTGCCATCTCTTATGACCTGCAGCGCTTCCATAATCCTTCCTTGGGCAACCAAATCAACATATTCTCTGATCTCCATATATAAGGGGCACGCAGCTTGGCAGGGTGGCATTAGGCTGTGGTCAGGAGATAATCTCGCCGTTCTACTGGTTTGGGAGCTCTGACTATTGTCTGCCGCTGGTGAATACATTAGCCCCCCTTTGAACGCGAACGATCAAGGTTCTACCCGTATACTACCTGGCTTCTGATGGGGAGACAATAGGAAATGTCCCAGAACTGGATGGCTGAGTCCCTAGGATTCTTACTGGGATAGACCTTGATTTGGGCTAGGAAAAGCCCCGGTCAGGGGTGGGTTCGGGGGAGGACGTGTGGCAAGAGCTTTGTTTAGGACATCACGGGGTTATAATCGCCCTGCGAATGGCAAACTTAATGAGGTCGGTTCTATTATGGATGTTCAGTTTGTTCATTAAGCTGGTTTTGTACCATTCGACGGTCTTGGGGCTGACCACCAGCATGTCTGCTATTTCGCGAGCAGTATGTCCTTCAACAACCAGCTTAAGCACTTCCCTTTCTCTATCTGTCAGCTGTTGGTAAGGATCTTTTTCACCTTCTACATCGGTTTTCTGTTGGCATTCCTGAACGAGAGCCGCTGCCGCTGAGGGAGATAGAAAAGAATCCCCTCTATAGACGGCCTGGATAGCCGAAGTAAGCTCTGAAAACGCTGCCATCTTGGTGACGAAACCGCGGGCTCCCGCCTCGATGATAGGGACTACATATTCGCTATCATCATACTGGGTTAGTGCCAGCACCTTGGTTTCTGGGAACTGCTTGCGTATTCTGCGTGTGGCTTCCAGTCCGCCCATGATAGGCATTGCCAGGTCCATAAGCACTACGTCTGGCGCAAGCTCCGCTACCTTTTCCAGGGCTTCCTTCCCGTTTGTTGCCTCACCGACTACTTCTATGTCCGCAACTAGCCCCAGTAAAGCGCGAATTCCGTCTCGCACGAGAGTATGGTCATCGACTACTAGTAGCCTTATCTTTTTCATCTGCCACATCCGTGGTCAGCGGAACATTCCACGTAATCTTGGTCCCTTGTCCCGGACGGGATTCGACATTACAGGTACCGCCTACCAGTCTTATTCTCTCCTTCATGGTGAACAGGCCAGCGCCCCGACCGCTAGGGTCCACCTGTGTGAGCCTGTTGACATCAAAGCCTTTGCCGTCGTCTTCAATTTGCATTACACACTCGGTGCCGCTGCAGTTCAAGCTTATGGAGGCGTTCTTCGCACCTGAGTGCTCCAAGATGTTGCCTATCGCCCCCTGGGCGACACGGAAAAGTGTTACCTCAACTTCCGGCGCGAAGCGCTGGTCCGTGCCTAAGAATTCCGCAGATACATTAATGCCTTGAGCTTGAAGAGTGTCCTTGGCGTAGCGGTGGATTGCGACAGGCATTCCAAGCTCATCCAGCAAAGTAGGGCGCAGTTCCTTCATAAGCCTCACTATTTCATTGCCGGCGTGAACGGCGTAAGAATGTGTTGCCCTAATCCTTTCCATAAGGTCGGCATCTTTAATACCTTTCATTTCCGCAATTCCTATAATAGCCTGTAGACTGAGAGTCAAGCTGGTAAGTGATTGACTGGTCTCGTCGTGGAGCTCTCGGGCGATCCTTTTCCGCTCATCTTCTTGGGCAGTCAGAGCATGCTGAAGAAGGATTTGATATCTTTCTGTCGCACTTGCCAGTCGTTCGTACAGTCTTGCTTGCTCAATTGCGGTGCCGACCTGGCAGCCAATTGAGTTTAGAAGGTACAAATCGTCCTCGCTAAATCGGCCCGGCATATGGCTGGCAATGTTCATCACGCCTACGACCTTGTCCTTCGACTTCAGAGGGACGCTGGCAAACCCCTTAAGCCCTTCCGTGGTAATTAAGTCCGGGTGAGCAGCAGTCGGATCCTTAGAGATATCCTCCACTAGAATAGGCTCGCCCGTTTTGACTACCCTGCCTGCTATCCCCTCGCCCAGGGTCATATGCATCTCCTCAACGTATCTAGCGGACAGCCCACGATAAACCCGGTAACGTAGGCTTTGATTTTGTTCGTCAAGAAGCAGTGTTCCCCCAATTTCACCATTCACGACCTCCAATCCAATGTCGAGACACACATTCAGGATGGCATCCAAGTCCCATAGTCCGCTCGTGGCGGTTGAAGTGCGGCTTAAGGCGTGAAGATGGTGATGACGCCTCAAGATCTGGCTCTCTAGCTCCCTTTGTGCGGTAACGTCTCTTCTCAGTTCGGCGATTGCATGGATATTACCCTGGCTGTCCCTGAGCGGATGCATGGTGATTCGAATATACCTATGGGACATTGTACTGGCGTTGTGGGAAGGCTTCGTGTGAACAATCACGGTGGGTTTGCCGCTTTGGAGTACCTTCGCAAGTGGACACGGCCATAGAGGTGCGCCGCAAGGCTTGTTCCTAGCTTCGAACACCTCGTAGCATTGTCTGCCCATTGGCATCTTATTCCTCTGATGCATCTCTTGCAGCATGGCTGAATTGGCAAACTTCACGCGATATTCCCTATCTATGATGAAGAGCCCGTCTTCCAGCCCATCCGCCACATCCTGCAGTCTTATGTCCAAGGCTTCATTTCTAGCAGCTCGCTGAGTGTTTGCCTTCTGCTTGGCCATCTCTACTACACCGTTATACCCACAAAATAGAGCAACAACTGGGCTTTGTCAAGCAGGCGCATTCATTCAGCACATTAGTGATACATCCTTCTTCTTCTAGAGTCGTAGTCGTAGGGACAGACCTTCAGGTCTGTCCCTACATTTGCGGTTCCGTTATTGCGAAGCACGGACTGCCGAAGATAATCTCACTGGCTTTTTGACTGTGGCGGGGAAAAGTAGTGCGACCTTTTAAGGTCGCCTGGGAGGGGTTCAGGCGAGGCTAAAGCCTCGCACTACATGCTTCTCATTTTCCTGATAGTGGCACCGTGTCAGCGTCACCCATCTATCCGAAACGAGATCACAGCGCTGGGCGCCAAGGTTTGTTCTGCGTTGCCTGTTATGATAAACTCAAATGGCTCTTTGGAGGCTTGCTGTTGAGAATACTGGTTACCAACGATGATGGCGTGTACGCTGATGGACTTTGGGCACTGGCAAAGGAGCTACGAGATGTGGGCACAGTAACGGTGGTTGCCCCTGATAGAGACCAGAGCGGTACAGGCACTTCGGTGACGCTTCGTTATCCCTTGAGGTTAACGCAAATAGGCTCGCCGCTTGAGGGGGTTGATGCGTACTCGGTGGAGGGCACGCCCGCCGACAGCGTTATTCTTGCTCTTAGACTCGCCGTGAAAGATGGCGTAGACCTGATAGTCTCAGGCATCAATGAAGGGCCGAATTTAGGCGACGACGTCTTTATCTCAGGAACGGTTGGTGCTGCTTTACAGGGCAATTTCTACAGCATTCCTGCCATTGCCCTTTCTATTGGCGCATTTGAAAGCCTTCATTTTGATGTTGCTGCTAGGCTGGCCAAGATCTTGGCCAGTGGACTCGTCGACAGAGGCTTACCCCGAAGGCTGCTACTTAACGTCAACGTACCCAATCTGCCTCGAGAGAAGATTGAGGGGGTAGAGGTTACCAGGCTGGGGGAACGGGAGTACGCTGATAGGATCGAACCTGGGCATGACGGCAAGAGGCAATACCACTGGATCATGCGTGGCGAGTCGAAATGGCGTATGGTTCCCGGGACCGATGTATGGGCGCTGAAGCAAAACAGGATTTCCATTACTCCGTTGCCCGATGGACCTGATGGGTCCGGCCGCGATTCTGTTAAGAGCCTGGTATCACGCCTTTCCCGCGAATTGCTGGACGGCACGGCTTCTTGAAGTAAATCACGAACTGGGGAGTAGGGCAGATATGTCAGAAGTAGTCATTGTCGGGGGTGTTCGAACGGCCATCGGTGTTTTCGGAGGTTCTCTAAGAGATGTTTCCGTAGTGAGCCTTGGCGCTTTGGTTATCAAGGAGGTACTGAAGCGGGCTGGGCTGAGACCGAGGGCCAGCGATAGCTTACTTCGGTATGCTCCGAAGGCACTCGAGGGCGCCGGGTTGGTTGAGTTGGAGAAGGCTCATTATGTATGGGACGCTTCTCTTCGTGAGACTCAAGTGGATGAGGTGATCATGGGGAATGTTCTCCAGGGGGGCCAGGGGCAGAATACTGCCAGGCAGTCAACGATTTATGCCGGTCTGCCCAAGGAGACGAATGCCTTCACTGTGAACAAAGTCTGTGCCTCGGGGCTTAAGGCGATTACCCTGGGGGCTCAGGCGATAATGCTGGGCGAGGCCGAAGTGGTGGTTGCTGGGGGCATGGAGAATATGAGCTATGCTCCCTATGCTCTGCCACGAGCTCGCTGGGGATATCGAATGGATATCACTACCAAAGGCGAAGCTATCGACCTCATGGTCTATGACGGGCTCTGGGAGATATTCTATGGCTACCATATGGGGCTAACCGCGGAGAATATCGCTGAGAAGTACGGTATCTCCCGGGAGGAGCAGGACGAGCTGGGACTTTTGAGCCATCAGCGGGCTAGGGCCGCCATAACCGGCGGCTTGTTCAAGGAAGAGATAGTGCCAGTGGTTATCCCCCAAAGGAAAGGGGAGACTCTGGCCTTTGATACCGACGAGCGACCAATGGATACCAGCCTGGAGAAGATGGCAGGACTAGCTCCGGCTTTCAGGAAGGATGGCACGGTTACCGCGGGGAATGCGTCAGGGATTAACGATGCTGCCGCAGCGGTGGTCCTGATGACAAAAGAAAAAGCTGCAGAACTGAATCTTGAACCCTGGGCAACCGTCAAGTCCTACGCCTCCGGCGCCGTTGACCCGGCTTACATGGGGCTGGGGCCGATACCGGCGGTGAAGAAAGCGCTGGAAAAGGCCAGTCTAGACATCGCCGATATGGACATAATTGAGCTGAATGAAGCCTTCGCTGCCCAGGCCATAGCTTGCATGAGAGAGCTCGGGCTAAGCCAGGACAACACCAACGTTCTTGGCAGCGGCGTTTCTCTGGGACATCCCATTGGCTGTACCGGCGCCAGGCTCGTGGTGACTATCCTTCACGAAATGAGGAGGCGGGACTTACACCGGGGGCTGGTGACCATGTGTATTGGCGGCGGCCAGGGTATGGCCATGGTCATAGAAAGGTAATGTCTATTTGGGGAGCAACCGACTTTGGTTCGACTTATCGTGGTTAGACACGGGCGGACGGAATGGAACCGGGTGGAGAGATTTCGGGGCAGGGCCGACATCGAGCTGGACGAGGTAGGGCTAAACCAGGCCGAGGCTGCAGGCGGCCGAATCTCTGAGTGGCAGGTCTCGGCAGTCTACTCAAGCCCTCTCCGCCGAGCTTTGACCACGGCCGAAATTCTGGCCCGACGCTGTGGGCTTGGAGTGAAGCCGCTGCCTGGAATTATTGACATAGACTACGGGGGATGGCAGGGGCTTTCGCCCCAGGAAGCGCAGACCAAGGACAACGGGCTTTATGAGATGTGGATGCAGAGTCCGCATACGGTAAGGTTCCCTGACGGTGAGAGCTTGGCGGAGGTCAGGGAAAGAGCGGCCTCAGCAGTGGAGAGCCTGATAACGCAGCATCCGAAGGAAACCATCGTCCTCGTCTCTCATAAAGTGGTCTGCCAGATTCTCATTCTGAGCTTGCTGGGAGTGGACAATTCCCACTTCTGGCAGATAGCCCAGGATGTCTGCGCCGTTAACCTGTTTGAGGTAAGGGGCGGCGTACCATCCGTCCTGATTCTGAATGATACCTGTCACCTGAGGGAGTCAAGATGCCCTTGATTTCGGAGGTTGTTTATTAACAGCGAATTGTCACTCTGAGTCCTTCGCCTTCTGTCATTGCAAGCGGAGCGAAGCAATCTCATGATAGTCGCCGCGAAGCAGATGTAGGGACAGGTCTAAAGACCTGTCCGAAGCGGACAGACCTGAAGGTCTATCCCTACGGTCTTGAAAGAAGGGCTCATAATGACAAAAAAAAGGTCTGGTCATGTCTGAAGTAAGAGTTGGCATCATAAATGTTACCGGCTATGCCGGAGTGGAACTAGCCAGGTTGCTTCACCGCCATCCGGAGGTGCGGCTCTGCTCGGTCACCGGGAGAAGCGCCGCCGGGCAGAAGCTGGCGCAGGTCTTCCCTCACCTGGCGGATATTGATTTGACCATCACGGCTGAGCTTGGTGAGGTTGACCTTGCCTTTTCAGCAATGCCGCACAAGGCGAGCGCTGAGGTGATACTGCCGCTGGTTGAGCGAGGCGTCAAGGTGGTTGATATCAGCGCTGACTTCAGGCTGAAGGACGCCGGCAAGTACCCGGAGTGGTATGACTTTGCTCACCCGGCACCGCAGCTATTGGAGAAAGCCGTCTACGGTCTGCCTGAGTTTCATCGCTCTGAAATCAGTAAGGCCAGCCTGGTGGCTAACCCTGGCTGTTACCCGACGGGAGCCTTGCTGGGTCTGGCGCCTGTGGTCAAAGAGGGTCTTGTTCATCCTGACATTATTGTCGACAGCAAGTCAGGTCTTTCCGGCGCTGGCAGGGGTTTGAGCCTGTCAACTCATTATGCCGAGGCCAGTGATAACGTTCGGGCCTATGCCGTGGAAGGGCACCGCCATCTGCCGGAGATTACTCAGGAGCTTGAGACCTTGAACCCTGACCTTTCTCCTTCAGTGACCTTCTTGCCTCATCTGGTACCCACGGCTCGGGGGATATTGAGCTCATGCTACGCGTGGCCGAAAGAGGGCAAACTGGCCAAAGGGAAAGAAGAGCTGAGAGCGCTTTATCGAGACTACTATGACCGTGAGCCTTTTGTAAGGGTAGCCGATGCGCCGCCCGAGACCAAGCAAACCTGGGGCAGCAACCTCTGTCTTGTCTATCCTGCTGTCGACCCCAGGACAGGCAGGCTGATAGTCATCAGTTGCCTCGACAACCTGGTCAAAGGGGCTGCTGGACAGGCCGTTCAGAATATGAATATAATGTTTGGCTTTCCCGAGACGGCCGGGCTTGAAGCCCTGCCCGTGTATCCCTGATTCACTTGCCCCCATCGTCTAGAGGCCTAGGACATCAGCCTTTCAAGCTGGCGACAGGGATTCGAATTCCCTTGGGGGCACCAATTCCCACAAGCTCAGGTTTGTCACGTACGGAAGTCCATGTAATTGCTACTATGATTTCAGTATGACTCCTATATAGCCAAGCCCCTTATCATATAGAAATCGGAATTTGACCATATTGCTCCGTGAGCCACCCTGGTGTATTGTCCAGAATCCCCTCGGAGGATATCCCCCCCTAATGCCATTCCTGGGCTTGTCATAAAATCCTCAGCCCCCTCGTTGTGAGGTTGAAATGAGCATCGGTTTGTTGACAATGCAGGGACATTGTGTTGACAATGCACGGACATTTTGTTGACAATCCATGAGTTGGTTGTTTACAATATAGATGTGCAACCTAATTACCAGAGGTGACAACTGAGGATGCGACACTCTAAAGATATCCGTGACTTCATAATAGGCAATGTTGAAGAACATCCAGACTCGATTAGCCGCATAGTAGCCAGAGAATTCGGAATATCTCGCCAAGCAGTTCACCGTCACATACAGAATCTGTTAAATGAAGGCTTACTGATGGCGAATGGTAATACACGGAATAGGAGATACAAACTCAAGCAACTCCTTGAAGAGGTCTTTTCAATACCTATAACTCCCGATTTGGAGGAGGACAGGGTCTGGAGACAGTATCTTGCGCATTTGTTCAGAGAGTTCAAGCCCAACATAGTCGGCATATGTCAGTACGGATTTACTGAGATGGTCAACAATATTGTTGACCATTCAGAAGGCAAGAATGCCACAGTGGGATTTGCATACTTGCCAAACAGGATTCAACTACAGGTCATAGATGACGGAATCGGCATTTTCAACAAGATTACCAGCGAGCTTGGATTAGAAGACCATAGGCACGCAATACTGGAATTAACCAAGGGGAAACTAACAACAGACCCACAACATCATACTGGCGAGGGTATATTCTTCACCTCAAGGATGTTTGACCGTTTCAGTATTCTGTCAGGTGGACTGTTCTTCTCACACAATATCGATGGTGATTGGCTAATAGAGATGGCAACTGGCGAAACCGAAGGAACTTCCATTAGCATGCATATAGGAACGAAATGTGACAGAACAGTAACAGAGGTTTTTGACAAGTATTCTGGTGAAGAACATGACTACGGCTTCAAACGAACACACGTACCTGTGTCATTAGCTAGATACGGAGATGAGAATCTTATTTCACGCTCACAGGCCAAGAGATTACTCGCACGTTTTGACCGTTTTGAAGAGGTTTTGCTTGATTTCGAAGGAGTTGAATTGATAGGTCAGGCGTTTGCAGATGAAATCTTCAGAGTGTTCAGAAACAATAACCCCAATGTACGAGTCCTTTGGCTCAACGCAAACAGCAATGTCGAGAATGCCATCAAAAGGGTGATGGAGAGCCCCGAACAAGAACAACTCCCTTCCGATTCCAACCCTGTGTAATCCGCTTCCTAGGCAATCTTAGCTCCGTCAAGTGACGGCAATTGCTGTCAGCCTACAACAGCAGAATACAACTTCCAGCTATCCTCAGACTTGTCTGATAAGTCCAGATTTGCCGTCATCATTCTCTAAGCCACCCTGAGGTATTGCTAGGAATCCCCTCGGAGGACACCCTCCTACTGTCCTATGGCTTGGCTGACAGGTATTCTATTTCAGTTAGGCTGGATGTATAATCCGAGCTACTGATGTAACAGCTAAGCATGTCGAATAGAAAAAGAAAGGAGGGGAAAGCCATGGCAAAGTATCTACTGCTTTGGGAGGAAGACACCACTAGGGTGGCTGTTGACCCGAAGGAGCGAGGAGCCTTGAGACTTGCTGCCCTAGACATGGTCAAACGAGACTTACGAGAAGGCAGGACCAGTGACTGGGGTTGCTTCCTGGACGGAAATAGCGGATATGCGATTATGGAGATAGAAGAAGTAGACCTTACGCTCACCTTGCAGGAGCTTTACCCATACATCACCTGGGAGGTACATCCTGTCTTATCAGTAGAGCAGGTTGAGCAAGTTGCAAAAACCTTGGCGAAGTAACCAACTCAGAGCTATTACCCCGCCGATGGCTTATAGAACCTCAGGCTATCTTGGAAAGTAACTGACCTGGTGTGTCTTTGCACCATTTCTGCATATGCTTTTCACAATCAGCCATATGACCTCTATGTGCTGACAGCTAAGACATATATTAGGGAACAGTCTATTTTGAATTCATTGTATAATTGGCCGAATATTGTAGTCTTATTCTAAGGAGGACACCAATGGTAAGCGGAACCCAATTTAGAAAGCTCTTTGAGCCAGTCAGCATAGGACAGATGCAGCTAAAGAACCGTGTGGTCATGCCGCCCATGGCTACTGGCTATGCGGAGGAAGACGGCTCAGTCAGCCAGCGGACTATTGACTACTATGAAGCACGAGCTAAAGGTGGGGTAGGGCTGGTTATTGTAGAGGTTACAGCTCCAGGCCTGCAGTGCACAGGCTCTCACCAGCTATCACTGGGTGATGACAGATACATTCCGGGATGGCAAAAGCTGATTGAAGCTGTCCATAAACACGGTGCCAAGATTGCCGTCCAAATACAGCATTCCACCATGGAGAAAAGAGATGGTAGAGATATACAAGTGGGCCCGTCTCCGCTAATAGTGCCCACCCGGGTCATGGGAGTTCTGGGTGAACCGCCTCACGAACTTACTATTGATGAAATTGGTGAGCGAATACAGTGGTTTGCCGCAGCGGCGAAGCGTGCCCAGAAAGCCAGGTTTGATGGCGTGGAAGTTCACGGCGCTCATCAGTATCTTATCGCCGCTTTCCTCTCCACGGCTACCAATGTGCGCGAAGATCGATATGGGGGCACAGTGGAGAATAAAGCCAGGTTTCTGGTTGAGATTCTTCAGGCTATCAGGAAGGAAGTGGGGGTGGACTTTCCCCTTTGGGTGAGGCTCAATGGCCAGGAATGGGGTGTGGAGAACGGCGTTACCATTGAGGAGACCAAACAGGTGGTACCAATGGCGGTGGCGGCTGGTGCCCAGGCTATCCACGTATCAGCTTATGGCGCTGGCTCTGCTATTACGACAGCTCCAATAGCGGACACCCCGGGCTTCCTGGTGCCTCTGGCTGAGGACGTCAAGAAGGTTACCAGTGTGCCGATAATTGCCGTGGGAAGGATGGACCCTGTGCTCGGAGAGAAAGCCCTGGCGGAAGGTAAAGCCGACCTCATCGCGATGGGCAGGCGCCTTATGGCAGACCCCGAGTTACCCAA
>CAZTRR010000025.1:0-1106 GCA_964616785.1 uncultured Dehalococcoidales bacterium | reverse complement strand
AATATAGCGTCATTGCCTCCACATAAAGAGGACATCTTCCCCTGGATCAAATATCTGGCGAATCAGGTACAAAAGGCCGGCGTGCAGGTTGAACTTAATACTGAAGCTACTGCCGCACTCATTGCGGAAGCTAAGCCGGATGCGGTTGTTATTGCTACTGGAGGAACACCGATTGTACCCGACATACCCGGTGTTGATAGACCGCATGTGGTCACTGCTCAAGATGCCCTTTCAGGCAAGGTGGAATTGGGGCAGAATGTGGTCGTTATCGGTGGTGGTATGGTCGGCTGCGAGACGGGGCATTATCTGGCAGAGAAGGGAAAGAAAGTAACCATCGTAGAAATACTAAGGCGAATGGCTAACGATATGTTCCCTATGGCCAGACGTCGCCTCATGGATGGCTTGAGAGGCAAGAAGGTCACCCTCATTAATAATGCCAATTGCGAAGAGATAAAGGAAGGGAATATCACTATAACTACCAGTGAAGGTAAAAAGGAGACCATAGAGGCTGATAACGTCATTGTAGCGGTCGGCTTTGAGGCAAATGACAGCTTGCTCAAAGCTCTTGAAGGCAAAGTTCCCGAAATCTGTTGCATTGGTGATTGTTCCGAGCCTCGACGAATATTGGAAGCTGTTGGTGAGGGTTATCGCACCGCTCTTTCTCTATAACCGCAAGCACTTCAGCAGGACAGACCAGAGTAGAAATATAGGGGGTGGTTGTGACCTGCCACCAAGAATTGGTCCAGTTCTAGTATTAGACAGGGATTACCAAGTCGGGCAGACTAGGTGAATAGAATGAACCATGCCGGAGTTCAATAGAGGTCTGACTTGGGGATACCGCCACTCTGGTACAGTAGGCCTAACAGCCTTCTGATGTGGTTTAGCTTAAGGCGATTTGTAGAACTTCAGGCTATCTTGGAAAGCAACTGACCTGGTGTGTCTTTGCACCATTTCTGCATATGCCTTTCACAGTCACCCATATGACCTCTACGTGCCAACAGCTAAGACATATATTAGGGAACAGTCTATCTTGAATTCATTGTATAATTGGCCGAATATTGTAGTCTTATTCTAAGGAGGCATGTATGGACAAACTGTACGATATT
>CAZTRR010000024.1:0-22699 GCA_964616785.1 uncultured Dehalococcoidales bacterium | reverse complement strand
TTCTGCGGTGTCTCTTGATGAACCTGCCTATCCTTTTCAGAGCCTCTTCAATCTCGAGCGGAGAAGTAACACTGTACGCGGCTCAGATTGACTTCGAGCAGCTATGAGGCTAGAATGCAGGCATTAATCGCCGGCAATCTGCGATGTCATATTTGCGATGAAAGGATATATCGAAGTCGACGAGGAGCTTTGCAAGGGGTGCTTGATATGCGCGTCGTTCTGTCCAAAGAACGTGATCTCTTCGTCCGATATGATAAATGCCAGCGGCTACTTAGTAGTTGCCTTTAATGATGGTGACGGCGAATGTACGGGCTGTGCTATCTGTGCGCTGGTATGTCCAGATGTAGCAATAGAGGTTTACCGTGAGTAAAGTCCTGATGAATGGAAATAGCGCTATTGGAGAAGCGGCTATCAGGGCTGGCTGTCAGTGCTATTTTGGTTATCCTATTACGCCGCAGAATGAGCTGACCGAGTATATGGCTACCCACTTGAGCAGAAGGAATGGGTGCGCTTTTGTCCAGGCAGAAAGTGAGATTGCGGCCATAAATATGGTGTACGGAGCCAGTCTTTCTGGAGCCAGAGCGATGACCTCTTCTTCCAGTCCTGGAATCAGTCTAAAGCAGGAAGGGATATCGTATTTAGCAGCTTGTGAGCTTCCTGCAGTAATTGTCAATATGTCCAGAGGTGGTCCGGGATTAGGAAGTATATCTGCTTCTCAGTCGGACTATTTTCAAGCTACCCGTGGTGGGGGACACGGAGATTATCGCACTATAGTTCTGGCACCGTCATCGGTGCAAGAGCTGGCAGATTTGACACATCGTGCATTTGACCTCGCCGACAAATATCTGATTCCTACGATTATTCTTGGGGATGGCATGCTGGGGCAGATGATGGAACCGATAGAGTTCAAACACGAAGCTCCTGAAACATTGCCGATAAGAAGCGGTGCTCTAAGGGGGGCGAAGGGACGACCGAGCAGAATTATCAAGACCTTTACCTCAAACCCGACTGAGCTGGAAGAGATTAACTGGAGTCTATTCAGAAGATACCAGTTGATCAAGAGGGAAGAAACCACTTACGAAACGTTTCTGGTTGAAGATGCTGAGCTGGTAGTTGTTGCTTTTGGGATAGCAGCCCGTATTGCTAAAGGGGCAGTTAAGAGTGCGCGGGTAGAGGGGTTAAAGGTGGGGATGTTGAGGCCAATTACGCTGTGGCCATTTCCTACCGACGAAGTTCGGGAGCTAGCCAAGAGAATAAAACATTTTCTCGTTTTCGAGATGAATATGGGTCAGATGCTGGAGGACGTGCAGCTGGCGCTGGAGGGTAAAGGGGAAGTTTCCTTCTACGGGAGGCCCGGTGGCGTAATCCCTACGCCAAGCGAGGTTGCTCGAGTGATTTCACGTATTTATCATCAGAAGGGTTTGAAATAGGAGATGAAAAAAGTATTCACTCGTCCAAAGTCGTTAAAAAGAAATGTTTTTCATTATTGTCCTGGATGTGGCCACTCCATTGTCCACAGGCTTATTGCTGAGGTGATTGATGAGATGGACCTTCAGGATAAAGCTATCGGTATCCCACCACCGGGATGTTCGGTCTTTGCTTACAACTATCTCGATGTAGATATGGCGGAATCGGCACATGGCAGGGGAACGGCTGTGGCTACCGGTATGAAGAGGGCATTTCCCGAGGCAATAGCCTTTACTTATCAGGGCGATGGCGATCTCGCTGCCATCGGCACTGCCGAGACTATACATGCTGCCAATAGGGGGGAAAACATAACCGCCATTTTTATCAACAACGCTGTCTACGGAATGACCGGAGGACAGATGGCTCCCACTACGCTTGGGAAACAGAAGACCACAACTACCCCTTACGGAAGAGATGTAAAGATAGAAGGGTATCCTGTTAAGATGAGCGAGATGGTAGCATTAGTTAAAGGCGCAATATATATTGAGCGCACCGCGGTGAATTCTCCAGCCAACATCAGGAAGACAAAGAAGGCTATCCGCAAGGCGTTTCAGGTGCAAATCGACGGTCTTGGTTTTTCACTGGTGGAGATACTCTCCCCCTGTCCTACTAATTGGAAGATGAGTCCATTAGAATCATGGCAGTGGGTTGATAATGAAATGACGAAGGAGTTTCCTTTAGGAGTAATAAAGGATATGACTGGAGAAAGAGATGCTGATTAAGACAGTCTTTGCCGGCTTCGGCGGGCAGGGAGTTCTCTCGATGGGGCTCAATTTAGCTCAGGCAGCGATGTTAGAGGGAAAGCAAGTGACTTATCTGCCGTCTTATGGTGCTGAGGTTCGTGGCGGTACTGCTAACTGTACGATAGCCATATCGGATGAAGAGATTGCATCTCCGGTTGCTTCTTCTCCTGAGTTTATTGTGGCTATGAATCAACCTTCTCTTATTAGGTTTCAAAACCAGATTCAATCAGGAGGTCTGTTTTTTGTCAATTCCTCTCTAGTGGAAGCTGAAATCTCCAGGGGGGACGTTGATATTATCAGTGTTCCAGCAAATAGAATTGCCGAAGAACTGGGGACCCCCAAATCGGCTAACATTGTTATGCTCGGCGCTTTCACCAAAAAAAGTAACGTAGTTTCCCTTTCCAGTGTAATTGAAGGGCTGAAAGGCGCTTTTAAAAGTAAACAAAAATTGATAGCTATTAACGAGAAGGCATTGATGGCAGGATACGATTTGTTCTAATCCAACTTGTGGGTTTTGGTTAACTGTGGTCTTTGAATGATAGACTTTGAGTGAGAGCTTTGGTAAATGAAGAATCGTTGGAATGTATATTTATTCAGGAGTAGCTTATGTGTATAAAACAGATTTCGGTTAGTCTGGAAAATGTGCCCGGGAAGTTCTTAGATGTAAGCGAATGTCTGGGGGCTGAAGGGATAAACATCAGGGCTATTTCAGTAGCTGACACATCTGATATTAGCACTGTGAGATTTGTAACAGATGACCCGGAAAAAACTGCCAATGTCCTAAGAAGTCATGGCTATTCTGTAAAAGAAACCGATGTAATTGCAGTGGAAGTCCCTGACCATCCTGGTGGGCTTCAGGCCGTACTTAAGCCCCTAAAGGGAGCCAGTATTAATGTCACCTATTTCTATCCCTATTTGGGCAGGGGTGAAAGCGGGCAGCCCATAGTCATTGTGGGCGTGGATAAAACTGATGAGGCGATGGCGGTTTTGAAAAAGAACTGGGTTCGTACCTTTGGCAAAGAAATCTACGCCCTGTAAGCGGTTTGCTCAAGGCTCTTTATCTATGTTCTGCGGTGTTTATTGATGAACCTCCCCATCCTTTTCAAGGCCTCTTCAATTTCGGGTAGGGAGGTGGCATAGCAGCAACGGACATAACCTTCGCCGTGCTGGCCGAAGGCGGAGCCCGGAACTACAGCCACCTTTTCCTCTGTCAACAGTTTCTCGGCGAATTCTTCTGACGTCAGGCCGGTAGCTTTTACGGATGGGAAGGCGTAGAAAGCGCCCTTGGGCTCGAAGCAGGATAAGCCGATATCTCTCAAACCCTTCACCATAACTCTGCGCCGCCGGTCATACTCTCTCACCATTGCCTGTACTTCGCTGCTCCCTTTTCTCAAGGCTTCAATGGCTGCCATTTGCCCCATTATTGGGGCGCAGAGCATGGTGTACTGGTGAACCTTGGTCATGGCCTCGATGATTTCGCGCCTTCCGGCAGCATAGCCGATTCGCCATCCGGTCATAGCGTAGGCTTTGGAGAAACCATTTAGCAGGATTGTCTGGTCCCTCATCTCTGGCAGACTGGCGAAGCAGGTGTGCTCCACACCGTAAACCAGCTGGTCGTAGACCTCGTCGGAAATCACCAAAAGGCCGTATTGCTGAGCCAGTTTGGCAATTTGAGTCAGCTCTTTCTTTGCCATGACCGCGCCGGTGGGGTTGGCTGGGTACCCAATCAGAATTGCCTTAGTTCGCTGCGTAATCCGCCGCTCGATATCCTCAGCCGTTACTTTGAAGTCGTGCTCCTCAGTGGTAGGCACCAAGACAGGCACTCCTCCGGCCAAGCTAGCGGAGGCCGGATAGGCAACATAACATGGATCAGGCATTATGACCTCATCGCCTGGATTGAGTATGGCTCTGAAGGCGAGGTCGAGTCCCTCGCTGACCCCGACAGTAATGAGAAGCTCGCTATCGGTATCGTAGCTGAGCCCGTAAGAAGACTCGAGGTACTTTGCTAGTTCCTGCCGGAGCTGAGGTAGCCCCTGATTGGACGTGTACATGGTGTACCCTTTTTCGAAAGAGTAGATGGCGGCTTCTCGGATGTGCCAGGGTGTGACGAAATCGGGTTCGCCTACCCCGAGCGAGATTACTCCCTCCATCGAGGAGAGCAAATCAAAGAATCTCCTGATGCCCGAAGGTGGGATATTGCGCACCTTCTCAGATATGTAGCTGTGAGGAACCTCGATGCGAGTCGGCCCGGTTTTCGACACGGAAACCTCCTGCCTGTGAAGCGTAGAAGGGGATTCCGGCTAAGGAGTTACCGGCAGGCGCTTGATCCCCTCTCCGCCTTCAAGGATTTCGCCGTCTTCCTTATACTTCTTGAGGATGAAATGAGTAACAGTGCCCTCCACTGTTTCTAGGGGGGCTAGCTTCTCCGACACGAAAACAGCAACCTCCTGCATGGTCTTGCCTGCCACAATTATGGCCAAATCATAGGTGCCAGAGGCTAGATAAACGGAGCGAGCTTGGGGGAAGCGATATATGCGTTCAGCTATGGCGTCAAAACCTACATCGCGTTGGGGGACGACCTTAACTTCGACCAAAGCCCAGACCTGCTCTTCGCCCAGTTTGGCCCAGTCGATGACAGTCTTGTATCTCAGGATAGCTCGGTCCTTTTCGGCTTTCTTGATCGTTTTCTCTACCTCAGCTGCCGGCATACCAGTCATTGTAGAGATCTGCTCCGGTGTTAGCCGCGCGTCTTTTTCCAGGGCTTCAAAAAGCTGTTTCATTTTACCTCCTCACCTGCTATCGGGCGAGCCGCCATCGGTGTTCACTCTCATTATAGCAGAGCGTGAAAACCTCCTCATTCTCGGTGGCGACCCTGAAGAATCTTCTGTTTGGCTCGCGCCATTCCTTTTCTAGCCGCGATACTCTGTGCTTTTCACCCAACCATATGAAGGACTCCGGTCTCTCTGGATAGGTGTAACCTGAATAACACTCCACGTGAAGCAGTCGTTGCTGTCTCATCGCCGGTGTCCTACACTGGTGATTTTGTTTTACGCCACTCAGTTGCTTGCTCATAGGCAAAAGCCACGTGAAGCACTGTCTCCTCGTTGAAAGGCTTACCTATAATCTGCATGCCTATAGGCAAACCATCTGCGAAACCGGCGGGGATTGAGATAGCCGGAACACCACCGATATTGATGGGCAGGGTGCAAACATCGCTCAAATACATTTGCATAGGATCGTCTACCTTTTCGCCTATCTTGAAAGGTAGCGTGGGGGATGTTGGGGTAACCAGAGCGTCGTATTTCTCGAAAGCTTGGTCAAACTCCATCCTTATCAGAGTGCGGACCTTCTGGGCTTTGAGGTAGTAGGCATCATAGTATCCGGCAGACAAGGCATAGGTTCCAAGCATGATTCGTCTTTTGACCTCGGGCCCGAAACCATGTTGTTTGGTTTTCTCCATAGCCTCCCACATGTTGCTGGTGTCTCCATAAGAAAAGCCGTATTTCACGCCATCGTACCGGGCCAAGTTAGCCGAAGCCTCAGAAGGGGCCAGAATGTAATAGGCGGCAAGCGCATATTTGGTATGGGGTAATGAGGCGTCCCAGTCTATTTGCGCTCCCAACTCCTCCAACTTGTTTATGGCTGCCTGCACGGTGGTTCTTACCTCGTCTTGCATTCCCTCAACGAAGTACTCCTGAGGAATGCCGATACGCACGTTCTTGAGGTCGGGGATCAATGCTTTGGTATAATCAGGCACTGGATAGGGAACGGATGTTGAATCCCTCGGGTCAGGACCCGCGATGGCATTCATTACCAAAGCGGCATCGGCAACCGTCTTAGTAATGGGGCCAATCTGGTCCAGCGAACTGGCGAAAGCAACCAGGCCAAAACGGCTCACTCTGCCGTAGGTTGGCTTTAGCCCAACTACGCTGCAGAACCCCGCGGGCTGACGGATGCTTCCTCCGGTGTCGGAGCCAAGCGCATAGATGGTCTCATCAGTAGCTACAGCAGCGGCTGAACCGCCGCTGCTGCCGCCAGGGACGCGGTCCAAGTCCCACGGATTGCGAGTTGGGAAGAAAGCAGAATTCTCTGTTGACGACCCCATGGCGAATTCATCCATATTGGTCTTCCCCAGAATCACTGTGTTGTCGGCTTTCAGCTTCTGTATGACTGTCGCATCATACGGGGGAACGAAGTTCTCCAGCATTCTCGATGAGCAGGTGGTTCGGATGCCATTAGTGCACATAACGTCTTTAATCAAGGCAGGTATACCGGTCAAGGGCTTGATTGCACCACTATTTATGGCTTTATCTGCCTCTTCCGCCTGCCGTAAAGCCACGCCGTCGCAAATGGTGACGCAAGCGTGAACCTTCTCTTCGACCTCGGCCAGGCGTCTCAAACTTGCTCTAGTCAATTCGACGGAGGATACTTCCCTTGCCTTCAGAAGCTGATGGGCCTGACTGATAGTCAGTTCATGAAGGTTGTCCATGATTTATTCCAGGACTGCGCGTATCTTGAAATAACTGTCGTCTTGCTGCGGGGCATTGGCTAGAATGTCTTTCGTCGGATAGGATGCCTTTGACTCGTCCGGCCTTAGGATATTTTGTAGGGCGATAACCTGGGCTGTAGGTGGAAGGTCAGTAGTGTCTACTTCTTTGAGTACTTCGAAATTCTCCAGAATGTCAGACAACTGGAGCTTGAACCTCTCGATCTCAGCTTCGTCCAGTCCCAATCTGGCTAAGAGGCTGATGTGTTGTACTTCTTCGCTACTCAGCTTCATTTCGGTTCACCCTCGGAAGTAATGCAAAAAAACGTCCGTTTTGACCTGACTGCTGTGGTGCATATTATAGCACAAAGGGCTAGTTGCAGAGGCGCATTTCACGAGGGTGGCAGGGTAGTAGCTTGACTGTCAGAACCAAGCACTGCTACAATGCCAGAGCGTTTCAAGCAAAAACCACGATTAACGTTGAGGTGCACAAAGTGCACGACTATGAATCAGATAGAGTGCGGAACATCGTTTTGTTGTCTCATTCAGGTGCCGGAAAAACCTCTCTGGCTGAGGCGATGCTTTTCAATGCGGGGATAATCAGCCGCCTGGGCAATCCTGAGGATGGTACGACAACTTCAGATTACGACGCAGACGAGATCAAACGCAAGATCAGTATCAGCTTGTCTTTACTCCCGTGTGATTGGAAGGGTTCTAAGCTGAATCTTATTGATACCCCAGGCTACCCCGATTTTGTGGCTGAAGTTAAGGCGGGACTGCGTGTTAGCGAGGGTGCTGTTGTTGTAGTCTGTGCCGCCTCAGGTGTGGAGGTAGGTACTGAACAGGTATGGGCACATGCCAGCGAGGCGAAACTGCCTTGCTTTGTTTTCATCAATAAGCTGGACCGTGAGAATGCCAACTTCTACAGCGCCCTGGAAGATGTGCAAAACAGACTGGGGGCTAGATGCTTGCCTATCCAGTTACCGATAGGTTCGCAGAAGGATTTCCAAGGAATCGTGGATTTGGTGACGAGAAAAGGTTATACCGGTACTCCTTTGCAAGAGACCGAGGTGCCTTCGTCCCTTCTAAGCGAGGTTGATTCGCACCGGGATAAATTGGTTGAGGCAGTAGTAGAAGTTGACGACGAACTTATCGCTAAGTATCTGGATGGGGCAGAGATTGGCGAAGATGAGATTTATCGCTGCGTAGGAGAGGCTACAAAGCTGGGCAAAGTTGTGCCGGTTTTGCTCGGCTCCGCCATGAAGAATATCGCTATCGCCCCTCTCATGGACGCTATTCATGATTATCTGCCCTCACCAAAAGAGAGCGGGGTCGTAGCGGTGGTCAACGCTTCGACTGGGGCTGAAGAGACGGTGGAGCCAACTTCGCAATCACCTTTGTCTGCTTTGGTCTTCAAAACCAATACTGACCCGCGCGCTGGCAGGATTAGCTGCTTTCGCGTTTATTCAGGGTCTGTTTCCAGTAATTCTCAGGTATGGAACGTTAACAAAGGCGCCAGTGAGCGAATAGGTCAGGTTTTTGTGTTGCGTGGCAAGACGCAGGAACCGGTGTCTCAACTGGGTGCTGGCGATATCGGCGCTGTAGCCAAACTAGCCTCGACTGCCACAGGGGATACGCTGGGTTCACGCGACCGTCCACTGACGCTCGCCCCTATTGAGTTCCCGGAGCCAGTATTGAACATGGCGGTTCATCCGAAGTCGAGGGCTGACCTGGACAAAATGGGCACGGCGCTAACTAAGATTTGCGAAGATGATTTGACTTTGAAGGTGCAGCGTGAGGCCGATATCGGCGAGATGCTCCTCGGAGGAATGGGGGAAACACACCTTGAGGTTGCCGCTGACAAGTTGTCACACAAGTTTGGCGTAGAAGTCAATCGGGAGTTGCCGAAAGTCCCTTACAAAGAGACTATTACAGTGCCAGTCAAGGCGGAGTATAAGCATAGGAAGCAGACGGGTGGCCATGGTCAGTATGGTCATGTCTTTCTAGCGCTGGAACCTTTGCCAAGGGGTACCGGTTTTGAGTTCACTGGGAAGATAGTCGGTGGATCGGTACCGAGGAACTATATTCCGGCCGTGGAAAAGGGAGTCCACGAAGCCAGGCTTGAGGGAGTCTTAGCTGCGCATCCTGTCATTGACGTTAAGGTAACGCTTTATGACGGGAGTTTTCACCCGGTGGACTCGTCAGACATGTCCTTCAAGATTGCTGGGGCACAGGCTTTGAAGAAGGGGCTAGCCCAGGGTAAGCCTGTCCTGCTTGAGCCGATTGCCAACATGACAATCACTGCACCCGGCGCTTTTACCGGTGACATAATCGGCGACCTGAATTCCAAGCGGGCGCGCGTATTGGGAATGACACCGGCAGACGGAGTGAATATCATTGAAGCGCAGGCTCCAGTAGCAGAAATACTTCGCTATGCCATTGACCTAAGGTCAATGACTCAGGGACGTGGCACTTTCACTACTGAATTCAGTCACTATGAAGAGGTGCCAGCAGCCATCGCTGAGAGGATGATAGCCCAGCGTGGTTAGTTCCTAGTGCTGGCTTATAGCTGCCTAGCCAGCCAGAAGCTCTTTGACCTTTTCGGTGAAGGCCGGCAGTACCTGTTTCCAATCGCCTACCACCCCGAGCCGGGCCTCTTTGAATATGTTTGCCTCGGCGTCGCGGTTGATGGCTACTATGTTCTTTGCCCCGGAGCACCCAGACAGGTGCTGGCTGGCCCCAGAAATAGCTACCGCGATATAAAGCTCTGGTGTGACAATCTTGCCGGTAAGCCCAACCTGCATTGTGTCTGGCACCCAACCATTGTCACAAGGCGGCCTGGAAGCCCCCACGGCTCCCTTTAGCACTTTAGCCAATGCTTCCAATTGCTTAAAGCCTTCGGGGTCGCCGATACCTCGTCCTCCGGATACTACCGCTTCGGCATCTTCCAGCTTTATTCCCTCCACTTCCTCTTTGACTGTTTCTATCACCTTTGTTCTTATTGCTGCTGGGTCGAGGGCAATCTCGAGTGGTGCAATCTCGCCTTTTCGTGATTCATCAGGTTCTAAAGGTGACATCGCTTTCTGCCTGACCGTTGCCATCTGGGGGAAAGAATCTGAAGAGAAAACGGCCCGGGCATTCCCGCCATAGACCGGTCGCGTCTGCTGCAGCAGCTTTGTCTCGGGATCAATCTTTAGTTCAAGACAGTCCATGGCCACGCTGACGCCTAACCTAAACGCCAGCCTGGGAGCCAAATCGCGTCCCACGGATGTTTGTCCCATGAGCAGAATCCGCGGCGAGATATCTTTGACCGCCTTTTCCATTACCGTAACATAAGAATCTGTTTGATATTCCTTGAGCAGCGGATCTTGAGCGGTGTATACTTTGTCGGCCCCGAAGGCTACGGCCTTTTGAGGAGCTTCCCCTAATTGGTCTGCGATTAGTATACAGAGCAAATCTTCTTTTGACTCATCAGCGAGCTGTCGACCGCAGCCCAACAGTTCGGTTGTGATTGAAGATAGGCTCCCCTCTACTATCTCGCCGTAGACCATGATACCTTTGGATTCAGCCATAATAACCCCCTATGGTTAGTTTGCAGTTTTCGCTAGATAAGTTTTGCCTCTCTGAGTTTGACAGCCAGATTAGCGCCAGCTTCTGCTGGGTTATCTCCCTCCACCATTTCGCATTTGCCCTCTCGAACTGGCTGGAAAAGCTTGACGAGTTTGGCTCGCCGTCCGGCGGCGCCGATTTGTGATGGGTCAATGTCGATATCAGCTGGTTTCCAGATGGTTGGCTGCTTCTTGGCCGCTGCCATAATCCCTTTAAGGGTGGCATAGCGGGCTTCACCCAGTTCGTTGCTGACCGTAATCAGGGCGGGCAGTGTTACCTCGACGACTTGATAGCCATCGGGGATGACTCGCTCTACCCTGGCTTTGCCGTCGGTAACTTCCACCTTCTTGGCTACTGTTACGCTCGGAATCTCAAGTAGCTCAGCGATGCCTGAGCCGACCTGCCCGGCATCCCAATCAGCTGCCTGTCGGCCGCAGAAAATAAGGTCAAATTCACCTATTTTCTTTATTGCCATAGCCAAAGCATAGGCGGTAGACCAACTGTCGCCGCCTTCAAAAGCTTCGTCTTCCAGCAGAACAAGCTCATCAGCTCCCATGGACAGGGGCTTCTTGACCACATCACGAAGCAGGTTCTTACCCAGGCTTAGGACTGTGATTTTGCCGCCTTGGCTGTCCTTGATTCGGAGTGCCGCCTCCACGGCTTGTTCATCGAAGGGACTGATAACAGGTGGTACGCCGGGGGGTGGCACCACCTGGTTGCTAGCCGGGTCAACCTTGAAACTGGCTGGTGGTGCTTCAGGGTCGAGTACTTGCTTACTACAGACTATCATGTTCATGGCCGCCTTTTCCTCCTTTGAAGAATTCTGTCGCCGCCGAGCTTGACCAAGCAGATACTTTAGGACAAATCCTGACGTTTGTCAAATGAAGCTGCTAGAAGCCGATTCTGATTACTCTCACTATGCCGCTCAAGTCCAACATAAACTCGGGCTTGGCTTCTGGGAGATAGCGGTTGACCAGAGAAGTCACCGCCTGATGTTGGTTCTGTCCTATCTCGAAGAGAAGACAACCTCCGGGGTGAATTCTTCCCTCAACTTGTTCTAGGAGACGGCGTATGTGAACCAAACCGCTTGGGCCGCCGTCCACCGCCACCCTTGGCTCAAAATTGGTTATCTCTGGGCTCAACTCCCTCAACTCTGAACTTCTGATGTAGGGTAGGTTAGCGACTATTAAGTCAACAGGCTCGGGTAGTGGTGCCAGCAGGTTGCCCTGGAGAAGAACGATTTGCTCCGCGACATTGTGATGCTCACAGTTCAGCCGGGCGACCTCAAGAGCTGAAAACGAGATGTCTGTAGCGTAGACCTTGCTCTTGGGCAAATTGAGAGCAAGACTGACGGCGATGGCTCCGCAGCCCGTACCCACATCAGCTATCAGAAGCGGTCTCTTCAAGAGCGACAAATAGCTGGAATGGTCCTTGACAAATTCAAAGGCTTTTCCAATAAGGAGTTCAGTCTCCGGCCGCGGGATCAGAACACGGGGATCAACATAGAAATCAACCCCATAGAATTCCTTGTGGCAGGCAATATACGCTGTGGGCTCCCGGCGGAGGCGACGCTGAATTACTTCCCGCAAAGCCTCTACCTCTTCTTGGCTCAGGACTCGCTCGGTGTGAGTATATAGCTGGGCAGTCGAAATCCTCAACAGATGCTGTAGCAGGAACCTAGCTTCAAGGTGGCTATCCTCTATGCCGTTGAGACTGAAGATGCGAGCGGACCGTTGAAGCGCTTGCGCCAAAATCATAGTCGAGCTTCTTTGAGGTGTTTGGCCCGCTCACTGGCGGCCAGAGCTTCGATGAGTTGGTCAAGTTCACCGTCGAGAATGCGTGGCAGATTGTGGAGAGTCAAGTTAATACGATGGTCAGTGACGCGGTCTTGAGGGAAGTTATAGGTGCGGACTTTTTCAGCGCGGTCACCGCCACCTATTTGAGACCGGCGTGCCTCGGTCGTCTCTTCAACTTGTCTACGTTGTTCCTGGTCGAAAAGGCGAGCCCGGAGTACTGTCATAGCCTTCGTTCTGTTTCTCAGTTGAGAGCGTTCGTCCTGGCAAGTTGCCACTATACCTGTGGGCAAATGGGTAATGCGGACTGCGGTGGTTACCTTATTCACATTTTGTCCGCCAGCTCCACCGCTGCGGAAGAAATCCATTTTCAGGTCATCAGGGTTGATGTCTATCTCTATCTCCTGGGCTTCAGGGAGCACAGCTACAGTGGCTGTTGAGGTGTGGATTCGTCCCGAGGCTTCAGTGACGGGCACTCGCTGTACTCGATGGACACCGCGCTCGTGTTTCAGCTGCCTGAATGCCCCTTTGCCCTTGACTTCAAAAACGACTTCTTTGAAGCCACCAACCTCAGTCTGGTTACTATCCAGAATTTCCACCTGCCAACCTTTATCCTGGGCGTAGCGACTGTACATGCGGAAAAGGTCAGCGGCAAAAAGGGCTGCTTCTTCGCCACCGGTCCCGGCCCTGATCTCCACAATAGCATCTTTAGCTTCGTTCGTGTCCTTCGGCAGTAGGGATAGCTTCAACTCCTGGAGAATGTTGTCTCGGGTTTGCTTCAAGTCATTCAGTTCTTCTTTCGCCAGAAGCATCATGCCGGGCTCGAGGCCGTCGTCAAGCATAGCTTGGGTTTCCTCCATCGTCTTGGAAGTTGCCTTATATTGCCGATACTTGGCCACGATGTCTTCAAGACTGGCCTGCTCCTGAGCCAATGATTGCAAGCGTGCTGGATCGGTGGATATCTCCGGTTCGACCATCAGTTGGCTCAAGTCCTCATAGCGCTTTTCAATTGACTCCAGCCTATCAAGCATAGATTTGCCTTCAGCACAAATTATAGCACAGCTTCAAACAGCCGCCCAAATGCAGAGCCGCGGAGGATTGCGGGAAGCGCCTTTTGCTTTAGTCCTTGGCCAGTTTTGACACTGCCTTGGCGTATGCCTTCACAATGTCGCGTCGGCGGAGGAGGCCCACAAGGCGAGATGGTGCCTTTCTGTCGACCACGGGTATTCGGCCTACCTCGGTGCTTCCTAGTCTGTGGACTACATCGTGCAATGTCTCATCGGGGTAAGCTGTGATCAGTTCTGTGGTGGCTATATCGGCTGCGGTAAGACTCTCGCTGCTGCCCATCTTGGCCTCTACATCAGCTAAGGCGACGACACCCTTGAGATTACCTTGTTTATCGACCACAGGGAAACCGTGATGCCTGCTTTTGGCAAACCTGTCTGCTATTTGGGCTAGCGTTGTCTCGGGTGACACTGTGGGGAAGTTGCGGGTCATAACCTCTCTGACACTGACCCTTTCCAGTAAGTCAACTTCCTCCCGCGGGCGGAAGGTAATACCTTGACGCCTCAATTTCAGAGTATATATGTTGTCGCGACTGAGCCTGTAAGCTATCAGGGTGCTGACCACCACCGCTAACATGAGGGGCAATATGATGGCATAGTCTCTGGTCATCTCAAACAGGATAATTATTGCCGTAATCGGTGCCCGGGTAGCAGCGGAGAAAACCGCTGCCATGCCGACCAGGGCATAGGCTCCAGAAGGAGCCACGAGGCCAGGGAAGGCACGGTTAGCTGTGTCGCCGAAGATGCCTCCGAACATTGCCCCCATGAACAGGCTGGGAGCGAAAATGCCCCCGCTGGCACCACTCCCCAGGGTGAAGGAGGTGGCCAATATCTTCAGTAGCACTAATGCCACCAGAGTGACGAGGCCGAGTTTGCCTAACAGGGCCTGTTCCACTCCGTCGTAGCCAACGCCGAAAAGGTAGGGATTGTATAGTCCTATAAGGCCGACGGCAATGCCACCTAACGCTGGTTTGACATATCCAGGTATTCTGGCTGCATCGAAGATGTCTTCAGTCTTGTACAAGGTGCGTATGAAGACCACGGCGATCAGGGCACAGGCGGCACCAAGTACGAAGTAAAGCGCGAGTTCCCAGTGAGTATTCAAGCCGTAGGTGGGTATGCTAAAGGACTGGAGGTCACCGAGGAAGGCGTGGGCAATGACGCCGGCAAGCACTGAACTGATGACCACGAAACCAAAATGCCGAGTGAAGATCCTGCCCAGGATCACTTCGTGGGCAAAGAACACTCCGGCGATAGGCGCGTTGAATGTGGCTGAGATGCCGCTGGCTGCACCGCAAGCGACCAGCGTCTTTATCCATTCTTGAGACAATTTGAGACGTTGTCCTAAGATTGAACCGATGGTTGAGCCGATCTGCACTATGGGTCCCTCTCTACCTGCTGAACCACCGCTGCCAATCGTTATTGATGAAACTAACACCTTGACGGCGCCTACCCGGGCCCGGATGCGCCCTCCTGCGGTAGTCACTGCTTCCATGACTTCGGGGACACCATGCCCCTTGGTCTCTCGGGCACCACTGAAATGGATGAGAAGTCCAACGATGAGCCCTCCGAGCACTGGCAATAAAATGACGTAGTACTGTCCCATAAAGCCTAGTATGTCGGCGCCATGGTCAAAGAAGAGCTCATGAAAGAAGCTGATTAGCCACCTGAAGGCGACAGCACCGAGTCCAGCAACGATTCCGACTGTGACAGCCAGGGTAGTGCCGAAAGCAAATTCCGAGCTGCGGAAACGCTGGATGAGAGCGGCTAACTGAGACGTTGAAAGGATGTTCATTGGTCGCGATAGCGAGAACTGTGCGATGGACTACGGAGGCCCGTCGGACGCTTCTTGCACCTCTAATTCTAGCAGGAGACATCAAAGGGAGCAATGAAGCGGTATGTTCTAGGCAAGCCAGAATGATGTTTTTGCGCACAAGCCAGAATCGTGCTACCTTCTGTGAGTGAATGAATTGACAGGCGATGAAGCCTGTGATATATTTGCCAAGGCCCAACGAAACTTCTTGAGGAGGTAAAATGGCAGGTATTACATCATATGGGGCTTATATACCGCGGTATCGCATAGACCACAACACGATTTTCTCAGCGGTGGGGTTCTTGGGGACATTCCCCGCGCCGGGGGAGAAGGCAGTCGCTAACTGGGATGAAGATACCCTCAGCATGGCGGTAGCTGCGGCTATTGACTGCTTGAGTGGGATGGATCGCCAGAAGATAGACGGTCTGTATTTCGGCACCACTACTCAGCCATATATGGTGAGGCAGAATTCGGCGATAGTAGCTGCTGTTCTTGACCTTCAGCCCAACATAAGGACTGCTGACTTCGTTGGCTCTACCAAGTCGGGGACCGGCGCTCTCCTCGCGGCTCTTGACGCGGTAAAAGGAGGAGACGCAAGCGATGTGCTGGTCTGCGCTTCTGATTGCCGGGCGGGTAAGCCTGGTGGGCCTCAGGAGCACCTCTACGGTGATGGTGCGGCAGCGCTTCTCGTAGGGAATGACGGGGTGATCGCTACTCTTGAGGGGCACTACTCTGTTTCCTATGACTTCCCAGACCGCTGGAAGTCAACTGGAGAGAGATTCGAGCATGCCTGGGAAGACAGGTTTATTCGGGACTCGGGCTTTTCAAAGATTATCCCTGAGGCGATTTCTGGGCTATTGAAGAAATACAACTTAACCATTCAGGAGTTCGCCAAGGTAGTTTACCCGTGCCTCTATCCCAGGGAACATGCTGCTATAGCCAAACGCCTGGGTGCCGATCCGAGCCAGATTCAGGAATCAATGCTGGCCACTGTGGGTGACACCGGATCGGCTTCGCCTCTAATGATGCTGGTAGCGGCGCTCGAGGATGCCAAGCCAGGAGATAAGATCTTGGTCGCCAGCTTTGGAAATGGCAGTGATGCCCTGTTCTTCCAGGTGACCGATGGAATTGCCAAGGTGGGGGCTAGGCGGGGGATCAAGAACAGTCTGGCCAATAAGAAGGAGCTTGCCAGTTACGAGAAATACCTCGCCTTCCGGAGCCTTGCCCCGATGGAGCTGGGGATGCGCGGTGAGGAGAGTGCTGCTACTTCGATGTCTTTGTTGTTCAGAGAGCGGAAAACGGTTTTGGCTCTTTGCGGCTCGAAATGTAAACGTTGTGGCACGCCCCAATATCCTTATCAGAGAATATGTGTCAATCCTGATTGTGGGGCCGTTGATGAAATGGAAGACTATCCTTTCTCTGATAAGAAGGGGATCCTGTTCACTTACACGGGTGATAATCTAGCCGCCAGCATCGACCCGCCGGCAATTTACGGTTTGGTGGATTTCGAGGGGGGAGGAAGATTCTGGTTCGACTTTACTGATTGTGACCTTGAGTCAGTTAAGGTAGGCCTGCCCGTGGAAATGACTTTTCGTAAAAGGTATCTCGATGAGGCCCGCGGCGTTCATGGCTATTTCTGGAAGGCAACGCCGATGCGTGCTTAGTAGCTCGAAAAACAGTTAGGCAGGAGGTAAAAACAGATGGCAGAAGGCATAAAGAACAAGGTGGCCATAATAGGTATGGGGTGCACCAAATTTGGAGAGTTGTGGGATAAAGGCCCTGAAGACCTGATGATTGATGCGTACAAAGAGGCTATCGAGGATGCAGGCATAGAGAAGAAAGATATCCAGGCGGCCTGGTTTGGTACACACTTCGAGGAACATAGCGTGGGCAAAGGCGCTACTTCTCTGTCCACTACGCTGAAGTTGCCGTTCATCCCGGTAACCAGAGTGGAGAACTTCTGCGCTACTGGCTCGGAAGCCTTGAGAGGTGCCGCTTATGCGGTGGCCGCCGGGGCTTACGACATTGCCTTGGCTCTGGGCGTAGAGAAACTCAAGGATACTGGGTATGGGGGTCTTCCCGGGGGGGGGAACTTGATGGGAACAAAATTCAGGCTTATCGGTCCAAACATGACCGCTCCGGGGTCTTTTGCCATGATGGCTACTAGATACTTTGCCCAATACGGCCTCAGTCCCGAGGAAGGCAAGAACATGTTGGCCAAGGTGTCAGCGAAGAGCCATCATAATGGTTCTCTGAACGCGAAGGCCCACCTGCGCCGAGAGGTAAGTGTGGAGCAGATAATGAATGCTCCCATCATTGCCTGGCCGCTGGGGCTGTTTGACTGTTGCGGAGTCAGTGACGGTTCGGCAGCAGCTATTGTGACCAGGGCGGACATGGCCGAGAAGTTCAGACCTGACCCTGTCTATATCAAGGCCCTGCAGATTGCTCTAAGTTCAGGCGAGGAAATGATGTACACCAACTGGGACGGGGCTCACGTTGAGACGACCACTCGTGCTGCGGCCAGAGCTTATGAGGAAGCAGGAATAAAGAATCCGCGTGAAGAGATAAGTATGGCTGAGGTTCACGATTGCTTCTCAATCACCGAAGCAGTGACTATGGAAGATTTGCAGTTCAGCCCCAGGGGAAGGGTTAGAGAGGATATTGATGCTGGCCGTTTTAATCTTGATGGCGAGCAACCTATCCAGACTGACGGGGGGCTGAAGTGCTTCGGTCATCCTATCGGTGCCTCTGGGCTGAGGATGATGTATGAGATGTACAAGCAGCTCCAGGGCAAAGCTGGGGAGAGACAGGTGAAGAATCCCAAGTTCGGTGTGACCCATAATCTCGGTGGTTTTCCGGCCATGAATGTTATCAGTATGTTTATCGTGGGCCTTTGATATAAAGCGAGCTGAAAGGAGCTTGGGCTATGGCTGAAGGTTCCATAATAACTGATGAGTTGAGTAAGCTGATCGGCGCGTCGACGGAGCCGACCACATACAAAGTGGAAGAGGGGGCAATCCAGAGGTATTCACAGGCCATAGGTGATCCGAATCCTCGCCATAGTGACGTTGAGTATGCCGCCAAGAGCAAACATGGTAGGGTGATGTGCCCTCCAGGGTTCACCGGCTGGCCAGTCAAAACTGGGAGCTCTCTTTTCGAATTGGTCGAGACTGTAGTCAAAGCTGGCGCACCACCCCGATTGCTCGATGGGGGCATCGAGTATGAGTTCTTCATACCAATAGGAGCCGGGGACATATTGACTGCCACGACTAAGATCGCCGATATTGTTGAGAAGGATACTAGCATGGGCAAGACAATGTTCACGACGGCGGAGACTACTTTCGTGAATCAAGAGGGCCAGGTGGCGCTGACAAGCAAAGCGACGTTCATCAGCTTTTGAGTTGCTCCTGCGTCATCTCCTGATTGAGGAGGAAATATGGCCGAACAGCGTTACTACGAGGATGTTGAAGTGGGGACTGAAGTCACTCCGCTGGATAAGATTGCAACAACGAGGATGCTGGTCCAGTGGGCGGGAGCCTCGGGAGACTTCAATCCTTTACACTACGACGGGGACTTTGCCAAGTCTCAAGGTGTGGGTGCGCCTATTGTCCACGGTGCGCTTAAACGAGCTTGGCTGGGGCAGTTGATGACGGACTGGATTGGCGAAGAAGGGGTGCTGAAGAAGCTATCCTGTCGGTACCGCGGTATGGACTATCCACGCAAGATGAAGACCATGGAGCAACCACATGACGGCGAGACGTGGTGGTGTAAAGGCGTGGTGAGCAACAAGTATGAGGAAAGCGATGAGCACCTTGTTGAGTGCCAGATCTGGGTGGAGAATGAAAAGGGGGAGAAGACCACGCCGGGATCAGCCGTGGTTGCGCTGCCTTCACGAAGTAAAGGATAGCTAGGGCTGCTGGTCTCGTTGAGTGTCGGGCAAGCGCTTTGCTCCAACGGCCACAACATGATGGAGCTCTTGTGAAGCAGCCAAGAGCAAGAACTCAGATAAAGGAGGTACAACAAATGGGGAAAAGACTGGAAGGTAAGGTAGCGGTGGTTACTGGTGCCGGACGTGGTATCGGCAGAGCCGAGGCGTTAGCCCTGGCTGCCGAAGGAGCCAAGGTAGTGGTAAATGACCTCGGTGGGGCTGCTGACGGTACTGGCAGCGCCAGTTCTCCTGCTGACGAGGTAGTTGAGGAAATCAAGAAGCAGGGTGGCGAAGCTGTTGCCAACTATGACTCGGTGGCCACTCCAGAGGGTGGTGAAAACATCATCAAGACAGCCATTGATGCCTTCGGCAAGATCGATATCTTGGTCAACAATGCTGGTATCCTGAGAGACCGCATGGTGTTCAACATGTCGGAGGAGGAATGGGATCTGGTCATGAAAGTCCACCTGTACGGCCATTTCCATTGTGCCAAGCCTGCTTGTGTTCACTTTAGGCAGCAGAGAAGTGGGAGGATAATAAATACCTCATCCACATCTGGGCTCGGCAACATGGGGCAGGCGAACTATAGCGCTGCCAAAGAGGGAATCGTTGGTTTCACCAGGACAGTAGCCAGAGACGTGGGCAAGTACGGCGTGACCTGCAATGCCATCCGACCCAATGCTGGGACGAGGATGACTTTGTCGCCGGAGCTGAAGGCTGCCTGGGAGAAGTCTAAGGCCGAAGGGTCAGCTTCAGTCGGCGCGGGTGGAGACATTGTGGAAATGCTTGCAAGGGCTACACCTGAGATGATAGCTCCCTTGGTTGTATATTTGTGTACCGATGAAGCGGCTAATATCAACGGCTGCAATTTCTTCGTCGGCGGTGGTCAAATTGGGATTTTCTCCGAGCCAGAAGTCACGGCGAGTATTCAGAAAGACGGCGTTTGGGCCCTGGATGAACTGATTGATATCATGCCCAAGAAGGTAAGCGGGGGATTGGTGAACCCTGCACCGCCGCAACTACCGAAAGAGTAAGTCTTTCTTTGTTTGGCTTGCCTGAGACAGGTAACAACTAGGGTTTGCCTCCCTGTGGTTGATTGGTAGACGAGTGGTCGGCCGCAAGGAAGGTGAGCCCTAGTTGCTAATTGTGCAAAGAACGCCGGGAAGAAGTGAGAGCGTGGAAACACTGCGATTGATGGCAAGGTGGGCCGTCTAGCCCAACGGGTATTCTGCGTGACTAGGTTTTTCTCTGTGGTGGGCATGGACGGCGGGTGGACTGCTTAGTAATTCAGCATCAAGGAGGGAGGTAATGGATTTCAAACTCGGTGAGAAAGAGCGAGTACTGATAGATGAGATTCGCGACTTTGCAGAAGCGGAGTTACCCGCCGGGTGGGTTGGCGCTACTCCCATTGATCAAGAATGCAGAGACTGGGAATTCGAGAAGTCTATGTCCAAGAAGCTAGCTCAAAAAGGATGGCTCGTTATGAGTTGGCCAAAGGAATACGGGGGCCGGGGCGCTTCTCTTCTGGAGCAGACCGTATACGAGATGGAGATAGGCTACTGGGGGATACCGGGGGCGTTCATGGGCATAAGCGGAGTACAATGGGTGGGGCCCTGTCTGATGTTGTTTGGCACTGAAGAGCAGAAAAAGAAGTACATGCCACTGATTGCCTCGGGTGAGCCGGACGGTGTGTGGTGCACCTGCTATAGTGAGCCCAACGCCGGCTCCGATCTTGCCAATCTCCAGACCAGAGCGGTGAGAGACGGGAACGAGTACGTCATTAACGGGCAGAAGGTATGGACCAGTGCTGCCCACAGGTCAAGATGGTGCTGGCTGCTGGCTAGAACAGACTCCAGCGCTCTCAAGAAGCACCGGGGACTTAGCCTCTTTATCGTGGATATGAAGAGCCCAGGAGTTACGGTCAGCCCCATCTTGAATTACTATGGTCGTCATCATTTCAATGAAGTATTCTTTGATAATGTGAGGATTCCCGCGTCCAATCTGGTTGGCGAAGAGAACAGAGGGTGGTATCACTTGATGCAGGCGCTGGCCTTTGAGAGACGTAGCTTGGCTCCTATCACGTACGGAAGCTTCAAGAGAATGTTGGAACAGCTAATCCAATATGCCAGGAACACCCAGTATGAGGGCATACCTCTGTCCCAGAATCCTGTGATTCGGCGCAAGTTAGCTGATATGGCTATCGAGCTGGAAATTCTGAAGTTGTTTGCCTTGCAGCTGACCTGGAGGCTGAGCCAGGGCGAAATTCCCATTTACGAATCATCGAGGAACAAAGTGATGAGTGATGATGTAGCTGCGCGGCTTGCTATTGCGGCCGCTGAGATTCTGGGGGCCTTCTCTCAGGTGGACCCAGATTCCGAATGGGCCAGGCTTGCGGGTGTTGTACAGGGCTCATACCTGGGTTTCCCTGGTCAGGCGATCGCTGCTGGCACTACTGAAGTGGAGAAGAGCATCATAGGTCAGTTCAGGCTGGGCTTACCCAAGTCATATTAGAAGCTTGCAGGAGGTTGGCATGGACTTCGGTTTTTCAGAAGAGCAAGAGATGCTGCGAACCCTAGCTAGGGATTTCCTAGCTGAGCAGTGCCCGAAAGCTAAGGTCAGAGAGCTTGAGAAAGATGAAAAAGGATATGACCCACAGATGTGGCACAGTATGGCTGAACTGGGGTGGTTGGGACTCGTCTTTCCCGAGGAGTATGGAGGAGCAGGTGCAAGCTTCCTGGAGTTGACCGTTTTAATGGAGGAGATGGGGAGGAATATCCTGCCCGGGCCTTTCTTCCCTACGATTGCCCTCTGCGCGTTGCCTATATTGGAGTATGGTACCGGTGAGCAAAAGGCGAAGTTCCTTCCCCCGATAATCAAGGGTGAGGCGATTTGGGCTTTTGCCTTAACCGAGTCGTCAGGCAGTTACGGGGCCTCAGAGATAAGACTGCGCGCCAGCTTGGAAGGCGAAGACTACATTCTTGAAGGCGAGAAATTCTTCGTTCAGGATGCGCACGTAGCCGATTATCTTTTGGTGGTAGCCAGGACAGGAGATGAAAAGGCTCCTGAAAAGGGGGTCACGCTATTTGTAGCCGATGCCAAGGACCCGGCTCTAAAGGTGGAGGTGATCCCGACAATTGCTGCGGACAGACAGTGCCGGGTCAGCTTCAACAGGGTCAGAGTGTCCAAGAGCAGCGTCTTGGGTGATGTGGGTCACGGATGGGACATAGTGGACTTCATATTGCAAAGAGGGGCTATCTTGAAGAGTGCTGAGATATCGGGGGCGTGTCAAGCTGTTCTTGACATGACCAGCGCCTATGCCAAGGAACGGGTCCAATTCGAGCGGCCCATCGGTTCCTTCCAAGCAGTTCAGACCAAGCTGGCCGATATGCTCATCGATGTTGAAGGAATTAGCTATCTTCTTTATCAGGCTGCGTGGGGGATAAGTTTTGGTTCCCCCTCTAGGTTGCAAGTCTCCATAGCCAAGGCGAAAGCAAGTGAAGCCTACCAGCGGATTTGCGTTGACGGTATCACGGCTCATGGAGCGATCGGATTCACTATGGATCACGATATTGGTCTTTACTACCGGCGTGTTAAAGCGGCAGAGTTCGCCGCTGGAAACATCGATTTCCACCGCGAGACCATAGTAGTTGAGCTGGGACTCTAGCTTGTGTTGTGACGTCCCGGATGTTCTGTGATTGACGTTGCAATCGAGATTTGAAAGGGCGAAAAGCCAATTGCCTGCGCAAGGGGGCATAGGGTGGCTTTAGTCAGATGTCTGGGGGGAATCCGGTAGCTA
>CAZTRR010000023.1:13057-23046 GCA_964616785.1 uncultured Dehalococcoidales bacterium | reverse complement strand
ACAAGGGGTCGACCCCTGCCTTTGTATTGTTCACGAGGAGATAGGTGCCAAGCCCTTTGCCCCCCAAGAACGCCCTATAGACTTCGTCACCAATACATGCCTCGTCAAAGGCCCCTTGACTGAGGTCTATATGTAGTACCCTATTGTAGAACCCCTTCATTTCTTAGCCCCTTTTGATTGAGTTTCCTAGCTTATGATTGCGAATCTCACGAATGATCGCCTACACCGTAGCAATCCGCCAATGGTAGCATGCAGGGTAACCAGGCGCGTGGCTCCTGCCTTATACTAGCACTGCGTCTTTGATAAAGCTATCGCCTTCATTGTGCATTGCCTGCCATTCCTTCCTCAGCCAGTGCCAGTATTTTGCCGACAAGCGGTTTCACAGGCCGTGGCACAGGCTGGCGGTTCAGATTCAAACCGGGGTTTGACGCCGGGTCAGGCCAGGCGCTATGCTATTTCATGACACCAGATGGCACATACGAGCCCAAGCTTCGGAACCGTTGACCGTGGGCCCGAATCCGTCTGGGTCTGCTGTCTACGTCATGCTCTTTCAGCAGCATTTTGCCAATTCGTTGCCTAGTGAGATATACGATGCTCCATAATCTTGTCAAAGCATTGAACTGCCACCGTTTCAAATTCCAGCAAGTTGTGAGAATAGGCAGCCGTGCAGTTCCGCTCCCGGCATACCCCGGGTCTTGGAACGCAAAGAGCCACGCGCCAAAGTAGGAGCCGAAGGAGAATCAAGATGGCACAGGAATTGGGCAAAATAGACAAACCTGAAGCGGCCAGCTTCAAACGTGGGAGAAAGCTTTTCCTCGTCCCGCTGATGTACCCGGCCAAAGATGCTCCTCCTGACTACACGGAAAAGCTTGACCTGTATTGGAGGCAGGCAACTGAACACGTAGCAAACCTCGAGGCAAAGGTAGGTACGGTCAACCGAGTCTACCACGAGTCAATCAGCGTGGGCGGTGAGGATGGGCTCAAGATTATGGACAAGTTGAACGCGAAGAGCTGCCAGATCGCCAGGCAGAAGTGCCGGAACAACGCCGAACTGGAGGCGGTCGAGAACGGAGAACTGGCCGAGGAGAGTATGGACTGGGAGAGATGCCTATTAATTGGCTTCATGAGCGATAAAGTAGCCATGAAGGTGTCTGAATACTATGTCGAAGCTTCGAAGAAGAGATATGAGCATATCGGCAAGAGGATAGACGACACTCTCAAGGCCGAAGAGGTGGCCATACTGTTCATCAGGGAGGGACACATGGTGCAGTTCCCCAAGGATATCGAGGTATTCAGCGTAGCGCCACCAGCCCTTGATGGAATCCACCGGTGGCTCCGTGACCGCACTGCGAGGAAAGAACCAGAAGACGACAATGAGTCGGTAACTTGAGCCTATTCAAGGACGAATCCCCGCAAACAGATAGGGTAACAACAAGCGCTGGGAAACAGTGATGTCCAAGGATTATTATCAGGTTCTTGGAGTGCCGAAGAACGCCACCGACGACCAAATCAAGAAGGCCTACAGAAAGCTGGCTATGCAATACCACCCCGACCGCAATCCAGGGAAAGAGAAATGGGCTAACGAGAAGTTCAAAGAGATAAATGAGGCCTATGGGGTTATCGGTGACCCCCAGAAGAGAAAGCAATACGACCAGTTTGGCACGGTTGGCAATATTGGCGATGTTTTTGGCAGTTCATTTACCAGGACCACCTTTGAAGATTTGATGAAGGATTTCGGTGGAGCCGGTCTCAGGTTCGACTTCCTGGATGATATATTTGGTGAGGTTTTCAAAGGCAGGGGGGTTTCGTTCAAGGTATTTGGCAGTGGGGTTGGTCCCGCAGGAGCGAAATTTGAGACCCCTACAGGAATCAGCTTGGACGAAATACTCCGGCAGGCTCAAAGGCCTCAACGTCAGAACGTCCGCTACCAGATAACCATTACCAAAGAGCAGGCTGCCCAGGGGCTGGAAAAAGACCTAGTCCGGCGAGGCAAGAAACTACGGGTCAAGATTCCACCGGGCGTAAGAAGCGGTACCGAGGTAAGATTGAGAAATGCCCGCCAGACGACCGATGGCCAACCGGGGGACATCCTCATTCAGGTCAAGGTCAAGTAGGACTACGCGGGTGATAACACGTTCCCTTTTTGGCCCAGTCTGATATCGTGGTATAATATTGTATATCACAGAGAATGCATAAAGGGGGAAATGATGGAAGACGTAGAGAAACTGGTCAAGACAACTCTCGGGGAGATTGAGAAGGTGCTCAACACCAAGACCGTCATAGGGGAGCCGATAACTGTGGAGGGTACAACCCTGATTCCTCTGATAAGTGTTGGCTTTGGTTTTGGCGCCGGAGGTGCAGGAGGTGCTGCAGGTAAAGGAGAGGTCAAACAAACAGGAGAGGGCTCTGGAGGCGGCACCGCGGGAGGTGCTGGAGTTAAGCCCATCGCCGTAATCATTGTGGATAAGGACGGCGCCAGGATAGAGCCAATCAGGGGAGGTATGGCGAACGCGATAGAGAAGCTGGGTGAGACGGTACCCGAGATGGTAGGGAAATTCGCCGACAAATGGGGGGAACGCAAGAAGGAAGGTCAGAAATAGTTGTGGGCCATCGCCGTTCTAGCTAGCCTGGCTGCAATCATCATCCTTCTCCTCTGCATGCCGCTCGACGTCTTGCTCCGTGTGGATGCGGACGGGAAGCCGAGGTTTAGGATGAGGCTGGCATGGTTTTTCGGCCTGCTCAGTAAGGAACTAAGAAGAGAGAAGAAGCCTGAAGAAGAGGCGGTTGAACGCAAGAAAAAGCCTAGAGACAGAAGGGCAGACGCCAGAGTCATATTCGAAGTCCTGCGAACCAAAGGGCTGTTCAGGCGACTCAGCAGATTAGTAAGGAACATTCTCAGTCGTATCAAGATTAGAGAACTCGGAGCAAATCTCAGGGTGGGACTTGATAACCCGGCTGACACGGGACTTCTCTTTGCCTTTATTGCGCCAGCTAACCTGCTTCTGAGTTACGCTTCTACTGATGAGCTAAGGGTGCAGCCTTCTTTTGCCGATGAGGCTGTCCTGGAGGGCTATTTGTACGGAACCGCGAGAGTGCGACCTATCCAGCTCGTTGCACCCCTAATGGGATTCGCTTTCTCATTGCCGACACTTAAGGCTGTGAAGACACTGGTTTTGACCAGATGGAAAGGGAAGAAGTAGGAACCGATAATCCCGTGACGGTGGCCGGAGTAACTGTAATTCCGGTAACGAAGGTGTCACTGAACTGGCAGCGCTGTGGTGGCGGCATGTCACTGTTTGGCCTGAAGCAGCCCGTTAGTGTTGTGGTGGCTTCGCCGTCACAGAAGAGAGCCTTCAGAATAACCGGAGAAGAGGTTCCCTTGGAGCAGCTGATACAGGAAGTCCCCGCGGTAAAAGATGTAGTGCAGGGGCTCTAGCCGCCTTCGGGTTCTTCAGCCCACTTGACTCCTTGCCCACTTAAGATGGGCAGCCGAACAGAGAATACTCCTCGCGCTAAGCACTGAATCCCAAACAATATCTATGCAAGCAGAGCTTGCGTAAGGGGCGCGAACTGGCAGCAATCCTCGGGCATCGTTGAATCGCTCAGCCTGGACGAGTATGCCCAGATTCCTAATTTGTCACTTACATTCTTGTCTTGGGACATTAGAATCCAAGCGGTTATTGGTGAGGTCAGGTCTGGGGCCTGACACTCACCAAAGCCTGTTTAGGGTTCTGATACTAGGATTTGGGATTTGGGTCAGATTGATCTGTCTACAGGTGAAGCGCAGTCACCCGTGGGCGGGTGACTCGCATGGGGAAAAGGCGGGCAACCGCCGTCGGGCAGGAAACGTTCACTATTCAGACGACGAGTGTCAGGGCAGCGGGCAGGACGCTGAAGCAAGCCGGGGCTGCTCCTAGGAGCTCACCGTCAGCCTGAACAGCCATCTGCTGCACAGGTCGCACATCTACCTCTCGTGCCCTCATCAACGTGACCTTGGGGTGGGTCAGGTGCGTGCCCCTGTAAATTCTTGGTAGCGACCGAAGAAGATCTGGTTTAGTCATGTCATCTATTATCACGACGTCGAAAAGACCATCGCCCGGGTCGGCATCAGGTGCTGGAAGCATGCCCCCTCCCCCATATCTGCCGTTGTTCAACATGATTGTGCAGATCCTTCTTTGGCCAGGCTCTCCGTCGACCACAATGGATATCTCCCTGTTTTGATAGGAGAAAAGGGTCGTCAGTAACCCCATGAGGTAAGAAGGCATATCACCCAAAGCCTTGAACTTCTCGGTGGTGGCTTTGACAACTTCGGCATCAAAACCCAGGCCGGCGAAGTTCACAAACAACCGCTTTTCCGTGTGGCCGTTGCTCGTATACTCAATAACGCCAAGGTCCACTGTGCGCCTGTTTGGGCTCATAAGAAGCTGGCAACCTTCTTTGTATTTGCGAGGTATACCGAAGGTACGGATGTAGTCAGCACCTGTTCCAGTGTTTACGATGCCCATCACCACATTCTCAAGCCCGTTGGCGTCATAGAGGCCGTTCACAACCTCATTTATTGTCCCATCGCCGCCTACGGATACCACCATCTCGTAGCCCTTCTCGGCTGCTGATCTGGCAAGCTCTATGGCATGGCCGGGTGCCTCCGTCACATCATGCTCGAAGTCCAGCCCAAGGCTTTTCAGCAGCGCCATAATATGGGGCCATTTCTTAGCACTCTTGCCAGCCCCGGCGGCCGGATTGACAATTACTTTCATATACGCCATGTGCCTTACCCTCCCCGGATGTCATAATTCTCTACCAGCGCTGTGTAGCCTTGTAGCGCGGTCAGTATAGCACATTGGTCAACAGCCGACATACGCCTAGCGTGATTTCGACCCAGATTTCTCTCCCACTGCTGGTTATGCTAGACTAAAAGAACACGATAAGTGAGTTTTGCCCTTGGCAGAAGCTGCGACTACGATGGAACTCAGCCAACTAACCTTCCATGAACAGCCTGAGCTGCGCCACCCTGATTTGGTGACTGCCTTTGCCGGTTGGTCTGATGCTGCTCAAGCTGCTACCGGAACCGTCTCCTATCTTGTCAAAAGACTGAGTGCCAAGAGGTTCGCTGAAATAGAGGCCGAAGAGTTCTACGACTTCTCCAGCCTGCGCCCGACGGTAACCGTGGACAGAGGCCTGATAACCTCGCTAAAGCTGCCGCACAGCAGCTTCTTCTGCTGGCAGAATCAAACAGGTGACCGTGACCTGGTGCTGCTTCATGGTATTGAGCCTCAGCTGCGCTGGCAGAAGTTTGTCGACCTGATCCTGGACCTTGCTGGTCAGTTGAAGGTTCACAGGATATACGCCCTTGGCGGGCTGTATGACAGGACTCCTCATACCAGAGAGCCAAGGATATCCGGGTTGGTGAATAAGCCTGAACTCCTGGATGTGCTGGAAAGGAATGGCATTGAACCAATAGTCTATCAGGGGCCAAGTAGCCTGCACGGGTTGCTGATAACAGAATGCGTCGAGAGAAAAATAGAAGTCATCAGCCTTTGGGCCCATTCCCCGTTCTATGTTCGGGCGGAATCCAATCCCATGGCGTGCCACGCACTGCTCAGGAAGTTGACGAAGTTCCTCGAGATTGAGCTTGACCTGGAAGAGCTCAGAAAAGCCGGGGAATACCTGCAAGACATGCTCAGCCGACTTCTGGCTGAAAGCGACCAACTGCGCCGCTACGTCCAGCAACTGGAAGAGCAGTATGCAGCTGAGGACACCGCACCCCGAGAGCCATCAGAAGACGCCAACAGAATCATTAGGGAAGTGGAGGACTTCCTCAGAAACGAGCGCCACAGGGGAGAAGCATCTTAAGCAGCCTCCTTGTCCCTTTCGGCACAGCATTTTGGGGCCCTTTCCGGAGGCGGGAACGTCCATTGCAGCATTAGACCAACACATAGTCCAGTCTGCCAAACGTCTTACCGAAGCCGCAACCGCCTCATTATCACGGTCTTCATCTTCCCCAAACCTCGATGACCTTGTTTCTGCTTTTGAAGCCACTCGAAACGCTTATGGCATCCTGTGGGACGTTGAAGTAGCGTGCCAATGATTTGATAGCTGCCTGATTGGCCTTCCCTTCCTTTGCGGGTTCCTTCACCCTAACCAACAACCCATCGCCCTCTCTGGTAATCTGCTCGACCTTTGAATTGGGAATCACTCTGACTCTGATTTTCACTTGATGAGCTTCCCCCATAGCCCCTGCTCATACAGTCCAGCCAATTTTACTGGTAGCAGTTGATTCGTTAGACGCTCATGGCTTTCAGCGAATACCCGGATGTAGTTATTGGTGAGCCCGGAATATACCCCGCTGCCTGGAGTCACTTCTTTCTCCCATAGCACTGTCGTATTTTGCCCCAGGAACCGCTCGCGAAACTCACGGGCACTTCGTTGGGCTAACCCCAGCATCCGCAGACTGCGCTCTTTCCTCAACCTATCGCCTACCTGCACTGGCATCTTGACCGCCGAAGTCCCCGGGCGAGGGGAAAAGGCGAAAACATGAATATCGGCAAGGCCTATTTGCCGGCAGAAGCGATGGCTTTCTTCAAATTCGTCACCGCTCTCGCCAGGGAAACCAACCATAACATCGGCGGTGATAGCCGCGTCCGGTGCAGCCTCTCGAATTGACGATATCGCCTTTTCATAATCAGCAATAGAATAGCGGCGTCTCATTCGGTGCAGTACAGCGTCGCTGCCACTCTGCAACGCGAGGTGGAAATGGCGGCACAGGCGGGAATCCCGCCAGAGACTGAGAAGCTCTGCAGAGATCTCCTGAGGCTGAAGGGAGGATAGATGCACCCGTTCTACGTCCGTATCCGCAAGTATTCGCTCGACCAAATGCCGAAGATTAGCTTCGCCGTACTTGTAGGCGCCAATCTCTGTCCCAGTCAGTACAACCTCCTTGTAGCCGGCAGAGGTCCTTGCCTTCACCTCGCTGATTATCTCCGCCACCGGTAGGCAATACTCCCGCCGACGGACTGTGGGAACAACGCAATAGGCACAGTAATCACTGCAGCCATCCTGGATCTTTATGAAGCTGCGGACTCGAATAATACCGTTAACTACAGATTCCTCCGCCGAACAATAAGCCGCCGAAGCAGACCTATCCTTCACCAAATCCGTGATTTCCATCTTCTGCTCATTACCAACAACGAGGTCTGCGCCAATCTTAGCCAGCTCTTGAGGGGCCCTTTCAGCGTAGCAGCCAGTAGCGACGATCAAAGCTCCGGGGTTTCTTTTCCGCAGTAGACGCAACAGGTGTCGGGACTTGCGGTCGGCGACATGCGTAACCGTGCAGGTGTTGATGACACAGACATCCCCCCTGTCTCCGCCAACAACATGATATCCAGCTGCGGCAAATCGCCTGGCCAGGAACTCAGTCTCAGCCTGATTGAGCTTGCAGCCCAGAGTATGGAAGGCTACTCTCTGTTTGACTGCCACGGACATCCCCGATGGGAATTATATTTGCCCTGTGCCTGTTGGGTCAACCACGAATGCACGTTGAAAGAAGACAGACGTGTCACCAGTCTACTGGACGACTACAATGACTTGTCCATAGTGCTGAATTAGGCTACACTGAGAACAACCAGGAGGTGAGCAGATGCTAGGATTTACTCTGTCAGAAGAACAGTCAGCTATCCAAACACTGGCCCGGGAGTTCACGCAGAAGGAAATCAAGCCGGTAGCCATCAAATTTGAGAAAGACGAGGAGGGGGAGCTAGCCGAAAACATTTTCAAGAAAGCAGCCGAGGTTGGTATCCTGGGATTACCCATCCCCAAGGAATACGGCGGCAGTGGGGCCTCTAACGTCGAATGCAGCATAGTCCTGGAGGAACTGGCTGCAGGTTGCGGTGGTGTTTCCACCGCCATAGGAGCTAGCTGGTTCGGACAGACTCCGATTATGATGGCAGCTACTCCACAGCAGTTCCAGACATGGCTTCCACCCCTTACCAGAGACGGCAATCTATGCTGTATGGCAATGACCGAGCCAGCAGGAGGGTCTGACATTGAGAACCCCCATATGCATTCCAGAACCATAAGGACTATTGTCCGGAATGATGGCGATGAATACGTGGTAAACGGCGCCAAGATCTGGCCCAGCAATTCAACAAACTCCTACCTGTATACGGTGGTGGGCACAGTCGACCCTGAATTGGGCGATGAAGGCTCTTGTCTGATTGTCATTCCCCGTGGCACCCCGGGGCTTTCTTTCGGCAAGCCGATCAAGAAGATGGGAATGGATGCTGACAGCAACTCGGAGATATTCTTTGACAATGCCAGAGTGCCGAAGGAGAACTTGCTTGGAAAGGTCGGAGACGGCGCCAGGTTATTGCAGCGCACGTTAATCTACAACCGGACCGGGGCCGGTGCCATCGCGACGGGTATAGCTCGGGGCGCTTTTGAACTTGCCCTGGCATACGCTAAGGAAAGGACAACAGCTGGCAAGCCGCTGATAGAGCATGAAGTGATTTGCAATATGTTTGCCGATATGGCTACTGAGATTGATACCTCCCGCTTGCTGTACTTGAGGGCTGCCTGGTTCAATGCTCAGCGAGGTCTGGCCAATATGGCCTGGTCAACAATGGCAAAGGTCTACGCCAGCGACATGGCAATGAGAGTTACTACAAATGCTGTTCAGGTCATGGGCTCTTACGGTTACTCCCGAGAGGTAGGTGTGGAGAAATACATGCGGGATGCCAAGATCATGCAGATTTACATCGGAGCAAACGAGCTGAGCCGCCAGGCTATTGGCGAGGCACTCTAAGCCCAATCAACCGTTAAAGAAGTGTAGACTTGGCCCACACTCGTTGGAAACTATTACCCCATGCAGAACAACCATTGGATGTTGCGGGCGTCGATCCGCTGGTCGCCCAATTGCTTCACAACCGCGGTATCTCAGAGCCTGCCGAGGTAGAGATTTTCCTGAGCGCTGACAAGCGCCTGGAAGTCGACCCCTTCCTGCTGCCTGACATGCATCAGGCTGTAAGCAGAATCTACCAGGCTCTGTTTTCCGGGGAGAAAATCGCCATCTACGGGGATTTCGATGCTGATGGCATCACCGCTACAGCGCTGTTGGTTCAAGGGTTGTCCGGCCTTGGCGGCACGGTCATTCCCTACATCCCACATCGCGTTTCCGAGGGCTACGGATTGCAGGTAGCCGCTCTGGAGAAGCTCCACCAACAAGGTGTCAGCCTGGTCATAACGGTCGATACCGGCATCACTGGTTTCGCCGAAGTCGAGAAAGCCCAAGGAATGGGACTAGATGTAGTCATAACCGACCACCATGTTCCGTCAGGCCCCCTGCCACCGGCCAGGGCTGTAGTCAACCCTAAGCGACGCGATTCCCTCTATGGCTCCACTGAGCTTGCCGGGGTAGGTGTCGCCTTCAAACTTCTTCAGGCGCTCCTCAAGGGGAGTGGTCGCCAGGAATTGGTGGACAGGTCTTTAGACCTGGTAGCCCTGGGCACCGTAGCCGATATGGTCCCCCTGGTCGGCGAGAACCGCTACTGGGTGAAGTGCGGGCTCGAACTCCTTAATGACACCCAGCGCCTTGGGCTTCAAGAAACGATACGTTACGCCGGCCTGGAGCCAGGCACCCTTGATACTGAGAGCATCTCCTGGGCATTGGGACCGCGCTTGAACGCCGCCGGCAGGCTCGATGATGCTACCACCAGCTATCAGTTGCTCGTCACCGAAGACCCCGAGGAAGCCACCTCACTGGCATCAGAATTGGAGGAGAAGAATGCCAGGCGCCGACGCCTAGCAGACGAATTGCTGACTAGAGCCAGGGGAGAAATAACAGCCGGCGGCGTCGACCGCCCACTGCTAGTGGCAGGTGACGAAGACTATCCCCCTGGCGTTATGGGACTTGTCGCCGGTAGACTAACAGAGGAGTTCTATCGCCCGGTAGTCCTTTTCAGCCTTGGTTCGGAGACGTGTCGCGGCAGTGGACG
>CAZTRR010000023.1:0-12957 GCA_964616785.1 uncultured Dehalococcoidales bacterium | reverse complement strand
ATCGCCCGGTAGTCCTTTTCAGCCTTGGTTCGGAGACGTGTCGCGGCAGTGGACGGAGCATACCCGAATTCGACCTCATGGCTGCTCTTGAAGCCTGCCGGGAGCTGCTGACCACATTCGGCGGCCACACAAAGGCAGCCGGACTTACCCTGCCGCGTAGTAATCTGCCTCAGTTCCAGGAGCGACTTCTCAACCTGGCGCAGCACCAATTGGGCGGCCTCGATCTTCGTCCCCACATGGACATCGATGCCGAGGTCCCCCTGTCCATCTTGGCTCGGGGGACATTTGAGAAGATACAGCGACTGGCTCCCTTCGGCCAGGGCAATCCACTACCTACCTTTGTCAGCCGTCAGGTTGAAGTGACTGACCGGCGCCGGGTTGGCAGGGAGAGAGAACACCTGAGTCTGAAGTTGAAGCAACAGGGTGCAGTCTGGGATGCCATCGGCTTCAGGCTTGGCGACCTGGCTCAAGAAATAACCGCTTGTGTGGACATCGCCTACAATCTGGATATGAACCGATGGAACGGAGTGGAGAGGCTTCGACTCAAGCTCCTTGATTTCGCTCCGGCGGACTGACCTGGCCTGGAGGCTCAGAAACCGCGGTTCTGGCCCTCGCGCGCCACATTCTAACGACAAGCCAAGGCACTGTCACCAGCAACATGACTATGCCAATCAACTGCGCTTGCTGCATGCCAAAAAGGAAAGGCTCTCCAACCCGAAGAAACCTTATGCCGAGGTCGCCCACAGCATAAAGAGCCAGGTAGGTAAGGAAGAGCGACCCCTGTGGCTTCAGGCGACCGCGTAATTGCCAGATTATGGCAAACGCCGCCAAATTCCAAAGGAGGTGGTAAACCTGGGTGGGATGCATCGGCTGGCCGAGCGGAGCATAGCTATTAGGATGGGCATAGACCACTGCCCAGGGCAAAGAGGTGCGTAATCCATAGCAGCACCCATTTATGGTACACCCAATCCTGCCTATCGCCTGCCCCAGAATTGCACCCGGAGCAACAATATCACCTAGCTGCCAGAAGGAAAGCTTCTTTACCCAGACATATACCAGTACTGCCACCAGAGCGCCGACAACTGCCCCGTAGACAGTCAGACCTGAAAAGCCAACAATTTGTGCAGGATGAGCCACATAGTAGTCCCATTTGTCAATCACATGGAACAATCGCGATACTACTATCCCTCCAACGATACCCCAGAGAGCAACGCTGTAAACGTGGTCTTGAGAGAAACCAGTCCTTTTCGCTTCCAACAAAGCGATGCAGATAACCGCTACCACAGCCAACACCACCATAATGCCGTACCATCTGAGCTCGAAAGGCCCGAGGCTGAGAGCGACTGGGTCAATCCCGATATCAATCATCCTTCTCCTTCGTCTGGGAAAAAATCGCTTCTACAAAAGTACCCGCATTAAAACGAGCTATGTCATCGAGTTGCTCGCCAGTTCCGATGTAGGCGATGGGAATCCCTAGCTCTTCGCAAATCGCCAGCACGATACCCCCTTTGGCAGTGCCATCAAGCTTGGCCAAAAAGACCCCAGTCACTCCCACAGCGTCAGTGAAATATCTGGCTTGAGCCAGTCCGTTCTGACCGGTGGTGGCATCCATTACCAGCAGCACCTCTTGAGACACGTCATACTTGCTAGCCACACGCCTTATCTTCTTAAGCTCCTCCATGAGATTAGACTTGGTATGGAGCCGGCCAGCCGTGTCAATTATGACTACCTCGGCCTGGCGGTTCTGAGCCGCCTGAAGCGTGTCAAAAACAACAGCTCCAGGGTCACCACCGGGTTGATGAGCAACAACTTCCACCCCCACCCGTTCACCCCAGCGTTTAAGCTGGTCAATAGCCGCAGCTCTGAAGGTATCTGCCGCAGCTAGAATCACCTTTTTCCCGTCATTCCTGAAGACGCGAGCAAGCTTGGCAATGCTCGTTGTCTTGCCCGAACCGTTTACGCCGACCACCAGAATGAGTTGGAGATGGCCCAGCCTGGTTACACTCTCTGACTCAACACCTACGTTCAGCAGATTCACCATCTCATCTCTCAAGAGCGAAAGTATCTCTGAGCCTTCGTTCAGCTTCTCATCTCTAGCGCGATGCTTCACCTTCTCGATAAGCTTACTTGTGGTAGCCACACCGACATCCGCAGAGACAAGCAACTCCTCCAGTTCGTCCCACGTCTCCTTTTCAATCGTGGTTCGGTCGAAAAGACGGCCTATTCTGCCGAACCAGGTTACCCGACTATGCTTTACAGCCTGTTCGGTCTTATTGAGCAAGATAGACATACCCGCCGAACACCCCAACTTCGAGCAATATTAGCATACGGCGCAACGGGAGGGCAAAGTGACCAGTCACATTTCTGTACCAGAAAAGGCGATGCAGGACGCCTTGGACTCTGTACTAATGGTGGTGTCTACTCGCGGTGGATTGTGGTTTATCACCCCTAAGGAACAGAAGAGGGTATACTATGTCGCTCACACAACAAGGAAGCCACACCGCAAGAAAGAGAAACAGGAATATCAAGGGAAGCAACGGAATCCACTTCGCTACCCCAAATGCGGCGAAGTAAAACAGCGATGCCCACGTACTTAGCAATACATGCCCAGCGTGCGGGAACTCTGTTGTGGGTCTCAAGTAGCCGACTGCAATACCAAGGAATGCCAGAGGATTTATGAGCCACCACTTCTCAATAAAACCCACATGGAACTCCATTTCAGCGCCAAGCAAGACTCCTCCCAAATAGGGAATGATTGAGTCGCTTAGTGTAGCTATGCCAATCGAGCCTGTGTAACCAATCAGAATCGCCGCCCAAAGCCTGCCTCGGCCATATCGCCTATACATCGCCGTGGTCACAAGAGCGCTAAGCACGACATGGGCTGGATGAAAGATGAAAAAAATAACCTCGGACATGCCTGCAGGAACGTTAGCAAGAATAATGATAGCCATGATGGCAATCCCCGAAAGCGCTCCGAAAGCAGTGAAGGGGGCGTGCCTTTTTAGCTCAACCGCTATTCTCTTGACCACTGAAGCCACCATGCACGCATAGAATCAAACGATGCCAGAGAACTCAGGCCTGGCAATTGGAGCAGAGTCCGGAGACCTCGGAGAAGTGCCGTTCCGTATGGAAGCCCAGACCTTGGGCAACTTCGTTCTCCTCCCGACATAGCGTTTCATCTGCAAACTCCTGAAGAGCACCACACTGGCGGCATACCATAAATCGATGGCACCCCTCTTCTTCGCCCAAGGTGCACTTCACAAATCCACCCAGCAGCGAGACTCTGTGGGCCAGGTTGAGCAGGCAAAACAAATCAAGTATGCGGTAGATAGTGACATGGTTCAGATGTGAGCCTCGGCGCCACAGGATCTTCTGTATGTCGTAGGGTGATACTGGCTGCTGTGCCTGTGCCAAAGCCTCAAGCACCCGCTTTCGAGGCTGAGTCACCTTGTAGCCCTTTGCCCTCAAAACCTGTATTGCCCCTTGAATCTGAGACATAGTCCGGCATTCATTATAGGAAGTCGCTATCGTTAATGCAACATTGTTGCATTAACGATAGCGCACACTGTGACCAAAAGACGCAAACCTGCGCTGGGGCTATTGAGGTATCGCTAGGTACCTAGCAGCCCCCGAAGCAATATCAGGGCCGCTTTCTTGTCCAGGGGCTCATTGTTATTGCCGCATTTGGGCGACTGGACACAGCCAGGGCAACCCTCCTGGCATGGACACTCCTTGATTGCCTTCAGGGTGGCTGACCACAGGTCTGTTATCACTTCAAAGCCCTTTTCGGCAATGCCGACCCCGCCCGGATAGGCGTCGTAGATAAAGATCTGAGCCTTACCGGTGTCAGGGTGGAAAGAGGTGGACACACCACCGATATCATTGCGGTCGCACAAAGCAAATAGAGGAAGCATAGCGATAGCTGCATGCTCAACAGCGTGTAAGCCACCGGCAAAATCAAGTGCGGCCTCGGCTACCTGGTCGACGGCTCCCTGCGGCAAGTCAAACCACAGAGCCTTAGTGAGAAAGCGCTGGGGTGGGAGGTCAAGAGGCTCCTCGCCGATAACCTCCTCTGTGAACTGCATCTTCTTCTTAAAGCCGACCACAGTATTAGTCACGTCAACTTCGCCGAGACTGACCTTTATGCCTGAACAGCTTTTGTCACGCTCAGTCTTCAGAATCGTGATGTCAGTCAATTCCTTGGTTTGCGTGTAATAGGGAACCGTAGTCGGCGCTACAACAGCAACACGATTTCCCAGGTCAAGTTCGCTTACCAAATAAGACTCACCCCGGTGCAGATAGATAGCCCCAGGGTGTATCTGGAAAAAGGCAACACTGGCTTCTACTGTCTCCAGCAACTCGTAGCCTGAAGAAGCATCAATAACAGTGTAATTCCTGTCTAGCGTCGACCTTATGTTAATCTCCTGGGCTGGGTGTGCAATGCTGGGGGAAACATACCAATTCTGGTTCCTCCTCCTCAACTTGCCCTCTACCTCCAGCTCAGAGGTTGTTTTGTCAAAGGCATCGCCAAAGAACTCGCCGTCACCATTACTCAGAGGCTTCTCCCACGCTGCGCATAGGAGATGAGGCTTCAGGATATTGACATTTCCCGAATCTATCAGCGCATTCTCAAAACTCTTGCCGAAGAAGAATTCGGGGTGATGCATCAAATACTGGTCAAGAGGGTTGTCCAGAGCAACAAGAAAGCTCAACGACCCACCGCTCCCCCTGCCACTCCGACCTGCCTGCTGCCAGGCGCTGGCAATGCTCCCCGGATACCCGGTAAGCACCGTGGCTTCGAGGTCGCCAATATCAATCCCCAATTCCAGTGCAGTGGTGGCCACAACGCCAAGCAGTTGGCCATCGAATAGCTCCCGCTCAATCTGCCTCCGGTCTTCGGGAAGATAGCCTGCCCTATACGGCTTGATTTGCTCAGCCAAGGGAACGCCCAGTTGCTCTCGGCTATAAACATAGATGAGCTCAGTCAACTTCCGAGTTCGGGCGAAAACCAGACTGCGTATACTATTACGAATAAGCTCGGTGAAGAGGAAAGTCGCCTCGCTATTCGAACTACGCCGACTCGTTTTGGCCTCATCGATAATCGGTGGATTCCAGAAGACAAAAGACTTGTGACCTTGAGGTGAACCGTCCTCATTCACTAGCTCAAAAGGTAGCCCAACGAGCTTCTCAGCGTGTTCCTTAGGATTGGCAATCGTGGCCGAGCAGCAAATGAACTGGGGGTTAGAGCCATAAAGGGTGCAAAGTCGGCGCAACCGACGCAGGATATTTGCCACGTGAGAGCCGAAAACGCCACGGTAAACGTGAGCTTCGTCCACTACCACATACCTCAAGTTGCTAAATAACCTTGACCAGGACCCGTGGTTAGGCAGAATGCCCAGGTGGAGCATGTCAGGATTGGCAAGTACAATACCAGCTCTGCTCTTAATTCCCCGTCGCTCTGACCGCGGCGTGTCACCATCAAAGGTGGCACACGCCTCATAAGAAACAAGCTCCGGGCAAGCCAACTCGCTCAAGCTCCGCAGTTGATCTTGGGCCAAAGCCTTTGTTGGGAAAAGATATAAAGCCCTGCTGCGCCGGTCATTCAAGATGGCCTCCAGTACCGTCAGGTTATAGCACAGGGTTTTGCCACTGGCACTGGCCGTAGCTACCATCACATTCTTGCCGCAACGAGCCGTATTGATTGCCCTTGCCTGATGAGTATACAAGGATGACATACCCAGAGATTCTAAGCGCGACTGAAGAGCAGGGTGGAGAGGGTTATCCAATTCGCCAAAGCTGGCAGCACGAGGGGGGATACGCTGGATATGGGCAATCTGCTGCCTGTAATCAGGCAGTGTCATTAGATGATGAAGAAAAGCATCCGCATACATTCCGACCCACTAAACGCCCATTGCGGAGGTTTTGCGTCAAGGATGAACTGTCACCCTGAGCGCTTCGCTGCTGTCACTCGGAGCCCTTCGCTTCCTGTCACCCTGAGGGAGCCCTTCGCCGGTGTCATTCTGAGCGCAGCGAAGAATCTCACGCTCACGGTAAACTCCGCGAAGAATCCCAGGCGGCTCAGGACAAGCCCAGCGACCGAAGGATCCCACTCCGGATAAACTCAGCGAGAGTCGCACAGTGCTCAGGGAAGAGCCTCTAAAAGATTCTTCGTCCATAGGCGCAAACTGATAACAAGCAAGGTAGTTATACAATCCGTTGCCTAGGGACCATGCAGAATCTCCATCTCATGGTCCACAACTTCCAGTTCCGGGTAGTTCTGAGCAATGAAACCCAATACCTTCGACAGGGTCTCATCGACATGCTGGTTATGGTTGCTGACGCAGGCTATGCCCAGAGTCGCCAGCTGCCATAGGTCCTGATCATCCACCTCAGCTATGGAGATATTATACTGGTTTCGAAGTCGAGAGATGACAGACTTCACTATTCGCCGCTTGCCCTTGAGCGACTCAGTTCCTGGAAGATGGAGCCTTATCTTGCAGATACCGGTGTTCATTTGGACGATATCGGTCGCACTTTCACCAATGGTCCCGGGATGAGCAATGGGGAGACTGAGGAGAGAGGTAGCTGCCAACTCGGTGATCTTGCTTCATCGCCCCGTTTGTGCTCGAGCCTGTGTGGCGCAGGACCTCCATGTGTGAGCTACCCAGTTTCACACCCGCCGCAAGTTGGTGTCCCTACTACAATAGGATGCCCGACTGAGAAACAGCACCGAACTACCTTTTGCATACGATGGCTAGTCTAGTTTATAATTATTACCACGTCAAGTTGTGGTAATCACTGTGGTTGATGCAACGTCCGATACCAGTGCGAGAGCCGACCATCGAACGAAGCTGACAATAAGTCTGGTAGCCGCTATCCTTCTGGGGCTGACTTTCCTAATAAGTGGCAGCGGTAAGATAATTGGCTTCGGCGAGATGCCTGGCCAAACCATCAAGTTTCTGCACGTGGTTATTCCAGACGTCCTTCTTACACCGGCCGTGGCAGCTTTCATTGGCTATGTCTTTCTCCCTTACATAATCCCCTGGGTCGAGCTATGTCTGGGCATCATTCTATTCCTCAGCATTTGGCCCCGCCTCATGGCTATTATCGGCCTTCTACTGAGCACGGCTTTTATGGCAAGCAACGCGTGGCTGATAAGCCAGGGAATGGAGAAGTTCGCTTCGTGTGAGTGCTTCGGCATATGGGAGGAGATATTCGGCACATTGACACCGCTTCAGTCACTCTGCATTGACATCGGGCTTTTCGCCCTGGCCCTGACCATAATATTCGTGCACCCAGGCGGTTTCCTGGCCTCACCAGCCTGGGCAGTTAAGCTCGACAAAAGGAGGCAAGCGGCAAAGCCACCGAGGGGAACATCATGAGGAGACTCGGATTGCACAGGTCGCGGTTGCATTGCTGGTCCAGACTGGCGATTCTTGTGGGCATTACGGCATTGCTTCTTGGCAGTGCCTGCATGCTGTTTCCTTCGCCTCCGCCACCGGAACCTCCGCCACCGCCACCGAATCAGCCCCCGGTTATTAATGGTATCACAGCCGAAGAAGAGGTTATGCCCTCGACAGAGTGCCTGATTTCCGTCGAAGCCATTGACCCTGATGGTGAGGACCTGACCTACTGGTGGTCATCCGATGACGGAATGATTAAAGGGGAAGGGCACAGCGTCACCTGGGTCGCTCCCGAGCTTGATGGGGACTACGCTGTCAGGGTTTTGGTGACGGACAGCGGTGGCCGCGCGGCTAGCGACTCTGTAGTTATTACCGTGGCAAGAAAGCCCAACCAGCCCCCGGTCATCGTCAGCCTACTGAGAGACGGAAAGGCACTAGGTGAGCCAAACCAACTCAGAATCTGGCGAACAACGAATATCGAGTGTGTTGCTCAAGACCCGGACGGTGACGACCTGAGCTACATCTGGTCGGCTACAGGTGGCACGGTTCAGGGAGAAGGAGCTGCAGTGGGGTGGACTGCCCCGGGTGTCGCCGGAGACCACACGGTTACGGTTATTGTAAGCGATGGTAGAGGTGGTCACGCCGAAGCTGTAATGGACTTTCAGGTACTGTGCTGCGGACGCTGAGCGGAAGGCAATCCCGTTGACCCGCTGTATCCCGTCATAAGGGTGCAAGCCTTACCCTACCCCACAGCCCCAACTTGTCCTCCTTGATTATGACCACACCGGCCAGTCCATCTATGGCCTGAGCCTGCTCAATCGCAGCACCGACGTCGTCAGCACCTTTGATGCCGTTGCCAATCGCTGTAGCCGCCGCATCAGCTACAGCCGCAGAGCGCGAAAGAACAATCACCGCGTCAGCAGTGCCCAAACTGAGAGAGTGCCCCACAGTCCCTGAAGAGGTGCATATCCCCAGAGGTGTGTCCTCGGCCCTGACTTCCAGAGCGATCTTGGCGGTAAGGGGAGATTCGCCTGCGTAGATGCCAATCAGCCTGGTTCTTGAAATCTTCATGAAGATGTCGCCGCCGTTTTCAACAATTATCTCCGGTGCATACGCCAGCAAGTCCTTGCCCACTGCCTCAGCGATAGCTCCAGCCACGGCAGCCATCGGACCGACCCCTGCCTTCCGGGCGGCCTGCGTCATATCCCTGACAATAGCCGGAGCATCTTCCTCCACACAGCAAGGTTCCAGGCTGGAGAGGAAAAGGGGATGGCTTTCGATGTACTTCTCTAGAGGCGCTCGACACTTCGCAACTGCTCTCGTGGCCTCAGCTTTCAAGTTGCGCTCCGCTCGAATTTGCAGATCGGTCTCCTTGACTCTCACGTTGAAGGAGACCAAATCGCTGTCTTTGATCCAGTAGCGGTAGGTCCTCGGTTGGTACATCTGAAAGGGTGTCTTCCCAGGCGAGGCTGAAGCCTCGCACTACATGTTCTGGCGTGGGAGTCACCCGCCTACGGGTGACCTTGCCTCCAGCTATTCCCTCTCCCTTGACGGGAGAGGTTAGGTGAGGGTGAAGCCTGGGACAATCTCCCTCCCTCTGACTCCCTCCCGCCGGGGGAGGGAGAACCTTGGCGTGGGAGTCATCCACCTACGGGTGACCTTGTCTACAGAGCCGGGTCAGGTCTGGGGACCTGACACCCACACAGTTTATGCTGCACATGTAGAGGCTGAAGCCTGGCACTACATGTTCTACGAAAGCAACGCGGCTTTAGAAATACAGCTCCATAGCGCGAGGCGGACAGGCCTTAATGCATAATTCGCAGACGACACACTTGGTGTGGTCAAAGAGCACCTTCCGAGTCCCCGGTTCCAGAGAAAAAGCCCCAGTCGGACACAGAGTAATGCATGCACCGCAGTGAGTACATCTCGCCTCGTTGCGAACTACGTCCTGGCTCAGCGACTGTATTTTCACGCCCGCTTCGGTCAGGTACTCCATCCCTTTGTCATAGTTCCTCTGCTCCCCAGTCAACTCCATGACCAGAAGCCCCTCCTCCCCGGCAGTGACCGAAGCTTTGAGGATATTGAATTCCAGGTCGAAATCCTTAACCAATCTGTACACTATGGGTTGGCTGGTTAGACGCTGGGGGAAATGCAAGACTATTCTTCTGGAAACACTCATCCTCTTTCTCCTTGCCCTACAATATCGGCCGCTCTTCAAGCGGTCTGAAAGTAACACCTGAATCTACGCCAGGCAAAGGAGCCACCGGCTCCGTGAGCAGGAACTCGCCCTTCTCTATCCATTCCTTCAGAGTCCTGGCTATTTCCGCCGCCTTTGGATAACTGGACAAAGATGCAGTGGGTACTTCTTGGTCCTGAATCGTAACGCGGCCGCTCTTCAACTCGGCATAGCTGACCTCAGCCAGAACGTCTGGCTTTCTCTCGGGATAAGCCACCGAATAGTCGATCACCGGGGCGAGGATTTGGCTATCAGTCACTGCCGTGTAACGAAGTATCTCTTCAGACAGGATAGGTATAGGCACCCCGATGCCTACTGTGAGGGTGCAACCGTAGCCAAGGAAGCTGGTACCTACCAGCCACTCAGGTTTCATTTGCTTCAGGTCTCCGATAACAGCCAGTGACCCGGCGGGTCTTCTCGGTACCCCATTATCCCCACGCAAAGCACTGGGATTATGCTGCGTGCCTTGCCAGGCAACGTAACCCGTGCCTCCGCCAAGGAATATCCTGGTGCCAACGCCGATGGTCTTGTAATGAGGGTCGTTGAGCAGTGGAGAAAGCTGGCCGGAGGTGGAGTAATTGGCATTGCCCAATCTTGGCTTGAGGACTCCCATATAGGTGTACAGCGTGCGGTCGGACAGGTTCACCCCCACGCCATAGTTCTGGTAGGCGTTTCTCATATTAAACAGAACCGCCTCATTGACATCCTTGATGTTAATCAAGGTCTCCAGCTTCCGCCTGGGATAGCAATCGGTGCCGTAAGCAGTGGCCTCCAGCCTGACATCCCTTCCTGCCACCAGCTCTTCAATGACGTGACCCCCACCGTATCTGAATTCACCGGGGTAAATCCTGTTCTTAGGGTCATCATCAGGCAGGGCGGTAGCCCCCAAAAAGAGGTCCACGGCTGCCACCCCGGTATACGCGGGAACATCATTGAGATAGACCCTACCCCCTCCGAGTTTCATTCTCGGTTGGGTATGCCCAAGGTTGAAATAGGCACCTGAGCCGCACATAGGGCCAAAGGTGCCAGTAGTCACTACGTCAACTTCTTTAGCAGCCTGGCGAATGCCCTTCTTCTTGGCAATGCCGATCACTTCCTCAGCAGTGACTACTACCGCCTGCCCTTTGCTGATTCTTTCATTGATTTCAGCTACTGTTTTCGGCATATACTCACCCTCTCAATCTCCCTCTCCCAACAAGGGGGCAGATTCGGGCCCTCGTAGAACCTTGACACGCCTCCTCCTGAAAAGAAGGAGCGTTTATCAGGTCTTCCTCACCAAGTCTAAGGCAAGTTCAGCAGCTTTCTTACCCGACAGGAGCATACCACCAAAGATAGGCCCCATCCGGGGAGAGCCACAGACGGCATTGGCTGCCATGCCAGCGACCAGGAGGCCAGGGCACACCTCCTTGGTGTTTTCGACGATTTCCTTTTCGCCCACCTCAGCCCACATTGATTTCTCACCGCTGATTACCAGCCTGGCTCCCGTTTTCCGGGCCACTATGCGGCAAACCTCCGCGTCATGACCGGTAGCATCAATCACCAACCTGGCCCTTATAGCCAGCGGGTCAACATGCAGGTTCGCCAGCGATACAGCGCTCCAGTTTAGCACTAGTCCAGTTATCCTGTCATCCTCACGGATCATCACATCCTCAACACTGAGCAAGTTAAATACCTTGGTCCCAGCCTTTACGGCCTGGGAGCAGAGTGTCGACGTTGCCTCCACAGCGTCAGCAAGGTAGTAACCTTCTTGGTATTCTGTAGCACGGATACCAAGCTCGTCCAGAATTCCTTTCCCTTCAGCTTGCACCACAATACGATTGAACATCATGCCACCGCCCCACATACCACCCCCGGCACTTAGTTTCCTCTCAAAGATGGCTGCTTTCACCCCGTTGTTTGCCAGATAGTACCCGGCAGTCATCCCGGAGGGGCCGGCCCCAACTATGGCTACCTCTAGCTCCATTGAATCAAGCAGGTCTTTAAGGTAACCTTCGGTTATTGCTCTGGATATTGTTACTTCATCCATCGTTTACCTCTCCAAATAGTCCCGAGGACAAATAGCGCTCTCCAGTGTCAGGCAGAATCACCACGATCAGTTTGCCACGGTTTTCGTGCTTCCCGGCCAATTCCAACGCTGCCCAGGTAGCGGCACCTGATGATATTCCAGCCAATATGCCCTCCTCCCGTGCTAACCTTCGGCAGGTCAAGGCTGCATCGTCATCGGCGACTTTGATGACCTCGTCAATCAAGTCCATTCTCAGGACTTCGGGGACAAACCCGGCGCCTATTCCGGCGATTTCATGACTTCCGGGGTCACCACCGGATAGAACCGGCGAACCGGCCGGTTCAACAGCAATAGCCCGGAAATCAGGTTTTCTTTGCCTAAGCGCCTCAGCTATTCCTGTAATCGTGCCCCCCGTGCCGACGCCAGCAACGACAATGTCCACCATACCGTCGGTGTCCCTCCAGATCTCTTCAGCAGTCGTCTGCCGGTGGGCCCGAGGGTTGGCCAGGTTCTTGAACTGCTGGTGCATAAATGAATTGGGTGTGCTCGCGGTCAACTCCTCAGCTTTTCTCACAGCACCGCTCATACCCTCCCCACCCGGTGTCAAAACCAACTCAGCTCCGAAAGCTGCCAGTAGCTGCCTTCTCTCAACAGACATAGTATCAGGCATGGTAATGATAAGCCTGTAGCCTTTCACAGCACACACAAAGGCAAGGCCAATGCCGGTATTGCCGCTGGTAGGTTCGATAATCACCGTATCCTTTCCTACGAGTCCCGCCGCTTCAGCAGCTTCAATCATGGCTACGCCGATTCTATCCTTGACGCTACCACACGGGTTGAAGAACTCCAGCTTGGCGACCACCTGGGCGTCAAGCCCTCGACCTATCTTGCTCAACCCGACCAGGGGAGTGTTGCCAACCAGCTCGGTAGTATCTCTAGCTATTTTGCCCACTCTGTTTGCCCCTGAGCAACTCCTTCAGCAGCTTTCCAAGTGCCGCAGATGAGACACCCTGTTGCTCCCCCGTTCTCATATTACGCAAAGTCACAGCGCCGCTTTCCAATTCTCCCTCGCCAATAATGGCCGCATACATGCTGCCGTTGCTGTTCGCCTGTCGCAACTGGGCTTTCAGGCTTCTGTCCCCCGTAGCCGCTGTCACCGCGATGCCATCCCGGCGGAGGGCGGAGGCAAGCTTTACCGCTGCCATCTTGCACTCATCTCCCAGGTGGGCAACGAATACATCGGGTCCGCGCAAACTCAGGATAGGAACCTGTTGTCGCTTAAGGTTAAGCACGATTCGTTCCATACCAGCAGC
>CAZTRR010000022.1:0-23222 GCA_964616785.1 uncultured Dehalococcoidales bacterium | reverse complement strand
CCCCTGCACCCGTTTCCCCCCATGGCGCAAAGACAACAGAGGGTGATTGATTTGAATTGGTGCGGAAGACGTCCTGACGGGTATCGATGCAGACGTCTCTATTCATCCGCAGTGGAAGACTGAGATGCAAAAGATCGGTGTTCTCACCAGCGGCGGTGACGCTCCAGGAATGAACGCCTGCATCCGGGCAGTAGTTCGCAGTGCAGCACAAGCAGGTGTGGACATTGTCGGCATCCGGAGGGGCTACAGCGGGCTGCTGAGCAGAGAGTTTGTGAAGTTGAACCGCCGTGCGGTGGCCAACATCATTCAGCGGGGCGGTACTATGCTGGAGAGTTCGCGCTGTGAGGAAATGAAAACCGCGGAGGGGAGAGGAAAAGGAATTCAGGTTTTGCAGCAAGAAGGGATTGAAGGGCTGGTGGTCATCGGTGGAGACGGCACCTTCCGCGCAGCCGCAGCTATGGCCGAGGAGGGTCAAGTGAAGTTGGTTGGGATCCCCGCTACTATAGATAATGACATCTATGGCACCGATTACACCATCGGTTTCGATACTGCTATCAACACCGCCTTGGAAGCCATAGACCGGATTCGTGATACAGCCGGTGCTTTCGAGCGCGTCTTCTTCGTGGAAGTGATGGGACGATCATCGGGTTTCATCGCCCTTGAAGTAGGAGTCGCCGGCGGCGCCGAGGAAATAATCATACCTGAAAAGGAGACCGACCTCGAGGAGCTGTGTCGTACCTTGAAGGAAAGCTTCAGGAGAGGTAAACGAAGCAGCATCATAGTGGTAGCCGAGGGCAATGAGGTAGGTCATACCGTGCAGATTGCACAGTATGTCCAGTTCCGTCTCAAAGCCGACTGCCGTGTCTGCGTACTTGGGCATCTCCAAAGAGGAGGAGCACCAACCGCAAGGGACAGGGTCTTAGCCAGCAGGCTCGGGATGGCTGCTGTCGACGCCATATTCAGTGGAAAGGAAGGGCATGTAGTCGGGGAAAAGAAAGGGGAAATAGTATATATCCCGTTCAAGGAGACATGGGAAAAGAAAAAGGAGCTGGATACGCATCTCCTGGAATCGTCCAAGGTGCTAGCCAAATAGGTAGTTGCACCGATTCATCCATCACCTGTGAGAAGGAGGAAATGCTTGGCTCTGAGTACAACCAGCTATATGCCAGGAGACGGGTTTCTGGAGGAGGCGTAAGACTATGTCGTATATATACTTTTTCGAAGACGCTGAAGACGACAAGGCCATTCTAGGGAACAAGGGAGCTAATCTGGTAACAATGACCAGGCTTGGGCTTCCGGTCCCACCTGGGTTCATCCTCTCTGTTGAGGCATTTTTTGAATACAAAAGAAGCGGTAATCTACCTGAGGCTGAGATGGAGCAAGCTATAGCTGCTCTGGAAAAGCGGGTGGGCAAGAGCCTCGGCAAAGATTTGCAGCTATCTGTCCGTTCTTCAGCTGCGATATCTATGCCGGGCATGATGGATACCGTTCTCAACTTGAAAGACACTGCCGCAGTCAAAACGGCAGCTAAACGCGTTTTTGACTCACAGGCCAATCCTCGCGCTGATGAATACCGACGTATACATAAGCTTCCGTCTGACCTGGGCACGGCGGCAATAGTCCAGGCCATGGTCTTCGGCAATAAGGACACAGCTTCCGGGACAGGAGTAGTATTTTCCCGCGACCCGAGCACCGGGCAGAAAGGTCTGTTCGGCGAGTACCTTGACCAGGCTCAGGGAGAAGATGTGGTTTCAGGAGCCAGGACACCTGCTCCAGTCTCCGATCTTCAAAGCCTGATGCCAGATGTCTATGCTGAGCTGGAGGAAAAAGTCAGCTTCTTGGAAAGCCACTATCGTGACGTGCAGGATATTGAATTCACTATTGAGTCGGGAAAACTCTATATTCTGCAGACCAGAAATGCCAAGAGAAGCGGCCAGGCAGCGGTCAAGATAGTCGTTGACATGGTTCACGAGGGACTTATCACCAGGGAGGAAGCTATAGGCCGCTTGAGAGTCGAGGATCTGCAATCAGTACTGCATAAGCGCATGAAATCGCCTGAGTCAGCTCAATCCGTGGCCAAGGGACTGGCTGCAGCGCCGGGTGCCGCATGTGGACAAGTTGCCTTCGACCCGGCAGAAGCACTGACGCTGTCAAAAAAGAGCATACCTGTGATACTGGTTCGCCCCGAGACAAGTCCCGATGATATTCAGGGAATCGCAGCCGCAGATGGCGTGTTGACATCCAGAGGCGGCCTCACTTCCCACGCTGCCATAGTTACCAGGGCCATGGGCAAGCCGTGCATCTGCGGAGCTGAGGAGATTGACATAGACCTCAAGCTGGGAGAGTTCAGAGCCGGAGGAGAGATAATAAGGAAGGGTCAGGAAATCACCGTAGATGGCACCAGTGGCACTGTTTACCTGGGTTCCCTGCCCCTGGAGGAAGGGCAGTTGATAGAGGAGTTCGACGAACTCATGACCTGGGCTGATGGTTTCAAGCGTCTTGGTACGAGAGCCAATGCTGACACACCGCAAATGGTGGCACAGGCCAGGAGGCTCGGTGCTGAAGGCATTGGGCTATGCCGAACCGAGCGCCAATTCAACGAGCCAAAGCGCCTCTCGGCCATAAGGGAATTCATACTTGCGGAGACCGACAACCAGAGAGCGGCAGCATTAGAACGCCTGCGGAAGCTTCAGAAGGAAGACTTCGTGGCTCTGTTTGGGGAATTGAAGGGCTTGCCTATTGTAGTCAGGCTTCTGGACCTGCCACTGCATGAGTTTCTGCCCCCAGAAACAGAAACCCTAGACCCTCGTACCAGGCAGAGGATAGCCGAACTCAAGGAGGTAAACCCGATGCTTGGGCACAGGGGTGTAAGGGTAGCTGTAACCGACCCTGAGATTTACAAAATGCAGGTTGAAGCGATAGAAGCGGCCAGGGCTGAAGTACCGGCCGATGTCTCTGTCATGATACCGCAGGTCGTTACATTGCAGGAACTACTCCTGATAAAGAAGAACTGTTTCGAAGGTTCCACCTTGAAAGTTGGCACTATGATGGAAACAGTCCGCGCCTGTATGCGAGCCGGCAAGCTGGCAGAAGTGGCAGACTTCTTCTCATTTGGCACCAATGATCTCACCCAGGCTGTATATTCTTTCAGCAGAGAGGACGTCGAGAAGAAGTTCCTGTCCACCTACCGGCAAATTGGTATCCTTGAAGACAATCCTTTTGAAATAATAGATGTCAAGGGAGTAGGCAGGCTAATGCAAACGGCGATATTCTGGGCACGGCGAGCCAGGAAAGACCTTGAGATCGGTGTTTGTGGTGAGCAGGCCGGAGAACCGAGATCAATTCAATTCTTCAATGCAATAAATGTTGACTACGTGAGTTGTAGCCCATTCAGGGTGCCCGTAGCTAAACTCGTGGCGGCACGAGCAGCTATCCAGCAAAAAGGAGAGGCCGAAACTGAATTCATGGCCTGAGAATCTTCAAAGGGTCTGCCCCACCCTGATTTCCATAGACCGTCCAGAAATCGAATGCCTGGTCTCTGTTCCAGCACAACAGCCAATGATTGGGAGATGAATCTATGGGCTACGGCCCAATGCCTTCCACAGTTGTCTGGCTCGAAGACCACGTCTGGCCGGGCATCACTATTCCATCAATCGGCTTCAACCATCTTGCACAGCCGGTCCAGGAGTACGCCAAGACACTCAGGCATATATGCCCGACACAACGTAGCCGCGCCCGGATAAGGCCTGTTGCCTGACTGCTCCAGAACTCTCAAGGAACAAGTACTACCGAGTTCGCCAGTGAAGCGTCTACTCGCTTCTTCGATTCCGCGACCCTATTCTGCCCTGGCTTCCGGTGCCCTCACCAGCAAAACAGGAGTGCTTCCGGAACGTACAACTCTCTCCGCGACGCTCCCAAAGACCAAACGTCCCACGCCAGACCGCCCGTGGGTCGACATGGCCACCACATCGGCATTGATTTCCTCGGCGAGCCTGATAATCTCCTGCCCCGCAGCACCAACCCTCACCTCGCACTTTACGGCAACACCTCTCTCCTTAAGTCCACTAGCCATCTTCTCGAGGTAGCTCGCGGCACCTGCCTTCAGTGGCTCCATCTCTTCCAGAGTATAGGGAATTTGGGCAGGTGCGTCCCCGGAGATATAGACATGATAAGCTATCGCTACGACCTGAAGCAGAGTGATCTCCGCTCCGAGTTTCGAGGCAAGGTTCTCAATGTAGGAAATCACCGTTTCACCTTCTTTTGACCCGTCCATAGGAACAAGCGCCTTGCTCAATACGCCCTTCTCACGCACGTCAGGACGGGCGCCCTTGGCCCTGATGAGCACCACGGGCTGCTTGGTAGCCCTCAGCACCTTGTCCGCTATGCTCCCCAGAGCCCAGCGTCTGATGCCAGAACGGCCATGCGTTGCCATCACAATCAGGCCAACGTCGCTTCTGTCTGCATAATCCACGATCGACTCTGCAGGATCCCCGACCAGAACCATTGGCTCTATCGTGATGGCTTCCCCAGCAGGCTTCCCAAGATACCTTGCAACCTTTTCTCTTGTGGCCGCAACGGTCTTCTGGAGGTAGGACCGGAGCACCTGCTGATCTTGTTCGTCAGTCGAGTGACTCACAGACATCAAGATAATCTCAGAGCCCAGTCTTCCAGCCAGCTGCTCAGCGTAGGGCAAGGCTACCTCAGCTACCTCCGAACCATCCAGCGGGACAAGTATTCTCTCGTACATTTCTCCGCCTCCTTCTCCAGTACTGTGATGGCACGTCTCTATGACTCATCTTGAACCACAGGACCTCAACCTCACTGGAGGAATCAGCCCGCAGACTTCATAGGAGCTTTCACTGCACGGCTGCTGCACAAGGCCACCGCGTCGCACGGCCAAAGCCCCAAATAGTATCATAACACATCTGTTTTGGATGTTGAAGCTCGTGTTGAACAGCCGGTGAACGCAACGCCTCGATGCCATTGTCATGCCACATCCAACACACTTCCACGAAATCTCGGCAGGCACACGCGAGTTCGGCCTCTCTGCAAAAAGGAGGCGGGAGTACAAGTATTCCGTTTCGCCTCGGCTGGATGTATAATCTGAGCAGTAGTGTCGAAACGGAAGGGGGCATACTGACGGAATCTGTCTGTTCCGTAAAGGAGGTTTGAATGAACACCAAAGAATTGTTCGGTAAAGAAGTCTTGGATGTAAATGCTAACACCGTGGGCAAAGTGGCTGATATCGATTTTGATATGCAGCAAGGAACCGTGAATCATATCGTGGTCAAGGCAGGGTTGACCAAGAGATATGCCGTCAGCTTGGACAAGATAGACAAAATCGGCGACAAAGTAATCCTCGGAATTAGAAAGGACGATCTAGAAAAGAAACCCTAGAGGTCTGGACGAGAACCAGCAGGACGGGAAAACAAGAGACCAGGGCAAAATAGTGCGCCAGGTCGGTTTGTCCGAAGCCACATGAGACCCCTTTTGCATTTCAAGTATTGCATTCTACAAATGGACAAAAGCTGTTCCCACTGGAAGCTTTCTCGATACTCCATGTTGGTTCGCAGGCTAGATTGTCCCATAGACCATTCCTCCCGCTATGGCCACTCTCCCAAAGGAGGAACTCACGGGGCAAGAGGTGACCGGGAAGTCCCTTCGAACTTTCGGAGGTTGCAGCCCGAACTGGAGATGTGCTAGCTTGAAGCCACCGCACCTGGGCAAAAGGTAGGAAGCAGAAAGAGAAAACGGCCTCGGCAAGACTATTTCCTCACCATCCTGACGGGTAACTGTTGGAAATGCTAGAAGCGTGGGAATTCGTGACACAACGGCCGGAATTGCTGGCTGAGTGGACCCTCAGTCACCTCTGGATTGTCTTTGTTGCCAACGGAATAGCAGTTGTCCTCGGCATAGCTCTAGGCCTCTATATCACAGGCAAAGGCAGGGAACATGTGGCAGATGCTGTCCTTTACCTGGCGGAGATAACCATGACTATCCCTAGCCTGGCTCTCTTTGGCCTACTAATGCTCCTGCTCAGTAGTATAGGGCTGAAAGCCATCGGGTTCCTTCCTGCCGTCATCGCTCTGGTAGTCTACGGCCAATTGCCCATACTGCGGAACACCTATACAGCGATCCGACAAATTGACCCTCCAATCATCGAAGCCGGAAAGGGAATGGGTATGAACGAGAGACAGCTCCTTCTCAAGCTTAAGCTGCCCCTGGCCGTCCCCGTTATTATGGCAGGTTTGAGAAATGCTATTGTGATCAATATTGGCATTGCGGCAATTGCGGCCTTGATCGGTGCAGGAGGGCTTGGAGTCCCCATTTTCCGCGGCCTGAGAAACGCCCGGATGGATTTAATCATTGTGGGCGGAGCAGCAGTCTCTATCCTTGCTCTGCTGATCGACGCCCTCATGTCGCGTTTGGAAAGATGGGTTACCCCTAAAGGACTGAAAAGAAGGTAAGGCGATGATCAAATTGGAAGCGGTGAGCGAGGTCTACCCTGATGGAACAGAAGCGGTAAAAGAGGTGAGCTTCGAGGTCGAGAAAGGAGAGCTCTGCGTGTTATTGGGCCCCTCGGGATGTGGCAAGACTACTACCATGAAGATGATAAACCGCCTTATTCCTATTACCCGAGGGAAAATATATGTTGATGGGGTGGATAATACCGAGATAGATGAAGATGAACTGCGTAGAAACATAGGCTATGCCATTCAAGACATCGGTCTCTTCCCTCACATGACTGTGGGACAAAACATAGAGACAGTCCCCGCGCTAAAAGGCTGGCCGAAAGACAAACGAAGGCAGCGGGCAGAGGAACTTCTGAAGTTAATAGGGCTGAAGCCCGAGGAATTCGTAGACAAGTACCCCAGCGAGCTTTCCGGGGGGCAGTGCCAGCGAGTGGGCGTAGCCCGAGCCTTAGGAGCCGATCCTCCAATATTGTTGATGGATGAGCCATTCGGAGCCATCGATCCAATAACCAGGGTGAGACTGCAGGACGAATTCTTGAGGATACAGCAGGAGATACAGAAGACAATCATGTTTGTCACCCATGATATTTATGAGGCGATCAAGATGGGGGATAAGATTGCCCTGATGCATCAAGGGCAGCTGGTGCAATACGATACGCCCGCCAATTTGCTCTATAGGCCGAAGAATGAGTTTGTAGAGAACTTCGTTGGCGCCGACCGAGCCCTGAAAGGCCTACAGCTGCTCCGGGTAAAGGATGTTATGAGGAGTTCTCCTCCCACAGTAAGAGCGGATGACGAAACACAGACTGCTGAGAAACAAATGAAACGTGAAGGAACCGACTACCTGGTCGTCGTCAATGATGAGAGGCGGTTCCTGGGATGGGTGGAGCGAGCGAATCTGAGAGCCGGGCGAATGGTGAGAGACATAATGCACTCCTCAACCGCTACAGCTACAGCAAATACAGTGTTGAGTGAAGCTCTGTCCCTCATGTTGAGCAGCGGCCTGAAGACCCTGGCCATAGTTGACCGAGCCAACGAACTAGAGGGGATCGTGAGCTTCGACGCCATACAGAAGGCACTGGGTGACGCAACACTGAGGAGCAGAGCTGAATGAGGCGTCATGCTATTCTGGCCAGCCTCTTGGTAATCCTCACTGCACTCACCGTCTGGATTACCAGCATGGACAAGATAGGGGTCTATGACGTTTTTTCCTGGCGTGATTTACTCAGTTGTACGTGGGCTCATTTCAAGATGGTATTCATAGCAGAGCTCATAGCGATCTCCGTGGGCGTACCTCTGGGAATCCTGGTGACTCGACCAGGTTTCAAGAAACTTGCAACACCTGTGATCGGTGGAGCGAATGTAGGACAGACTATACCCAGCTTGGCCATAATTGCCATCATGGCTCCTCTTCTGGGTTTCGGCCTTCGGTCAGCGGTTGTAGCCTTGTTCATCTATGGACTCCTTCCCGTCTTGCGCAATGCCTATGCCGGCATAAACAACATCAATCCTGCCATTGTGGAAGCTGCCAAGGGAATGGGAATGACGAGAGGTGAAATCGCTCGAAAGGTAGAGTTACCCCTGGCCCTTCCAGTGATAATGGCTGGCATCAGGGTCTCCACAATCATAACGGTGGGGACGGCGGAGTTGGCTGTTCTCGTTGGTGGCGCTGGGTTAGGCAGAATCACTCTGACCGGGGTTTTCGCCCGAGAAGCTCTGCTCATCCTGCAAGGAGCAGCACCTACAGCGGCCATGGCCATCATCCTGGGTTTCATTCTGGAACGCATAGAAAGGCGGATGACCCCGCGAGGCCTTCAGTTCCAGATTTGATTATTTCGACAGGGGGTACGAGATGCTATAATATGTCGGCAAGACTAGATTCAAAGGCGCAAATCCCGCAACACAGAATTCTGAGGAGGTAAAAAGATGCGTAGACCAGCTGTTATCATTTCGATCGCTCTCTCAATCCTTATTCTTCTTGCCACGGCGTTAGGGTGTGCAGCACCGGCAGGGAAGGAAGTGACTGTCGGAAACAAGAATTTCACAGAGCAGTACGTCGTCGGTGAGTTGATGAAGCAGCTGTTGGAGGACCGGGGGTTCACGGTCGACTTGGTATCGGACCTCTCTTCTATGGCCCTCAGGCAAGGAATGGAAGCTGGCGATATCGATATCTGCGCCGACTATACCGGGACGGGCTGGATGACTCATCTCGGCCACGAGTACCAACCAGGGACGGACAACAACGAACTCTACCGCCTCGTAAAAGAAGAGGAAGAGGGCAAAGGCTTCATCTGGCTGAATCCGATGTGGAACAACAACACTTATGCTCTTGCTTCCTGGCCCGAGTTCGTCGAAGAACACGGCCTGAAGACACTCTCCGATTTGGCGGCGCTTTGTCAAGAAAAGGAAGGAGAGGTCAAGACTTTTGTCGGCTTTGAGTTCTCCACTCGTCCAGACGGTCTTCCTGCCTTGGAGAGGCACTATGATTTCAAAGTGGCTGAACCGTCTCTCATGACCGGTGCCCCAGGGACTTCGCTACTTGGTTTGCAGGAACACCAGTGCGAAGTGGCTATGGTCTTCGGCACCGATGCTGCGATCGCCAAACATGGTTGGCACGTGTATATGGACGACAAGTCTTTCTTTCCTCCGTATGACCTAGCCCCTTATGTCCGCCAGGAGGTTCTTGCTAAGTACCCCGAAATTGGGGATATTCTCAATGAGCTGGTGGGCACCTTTCCCGGCGGCGGTGAAGCCGCCACTCCTGAGACAGTCGCCGAATGCCAGAAGGCCTGGCAGGAGCTTAACGCCAAGGTCGATATTGACAAAATGGAACCCGACGAGGTCGCCCATGAATATCTGGTTAAACACGGCTTGGTCCGGGATTAGGCGACCACACTGGCTTCCATGTATCGAAAAAAAGAAGTAAAGGCAAACGACACAAAAGTACAGGGAGGATGACTCATCATGAGCAAGTTTGAAGTAAACGAGGTAGACAAGGTCGAAATACTCACCCTCGAGGACAACTACATCGATATCGCTTCGCTGGATAATTCTACTATAGTCACCAGGGGTAGCCCCATTAAGGACATGCAACTGAGGAACTCAATTCTGGCCGAGCATGGTTTCTCCGCCCTGGTTAAGTGCACAACAAACGACAAAACAAGAACGATCATCTTCGACTTCGGCTTTTCTACAGATGTTGCCGCGCGGAATGCTGATGCCTTGAATGTTGATCTGACTGAGGTTGAAGTCGCCGCCCTATCCCACGGCCATATAGACCATTTCGGGGGCCTGGGCGAGGTGGCCAAGAGAATCGCCAAGCGGGGACTGCAACTCGTCCTCCACCCCACCGCATTCAGGCCAAACCGATACCTTCTGCCCATCCCGGGCTTCAAGATTGGTATGCCTGCGCCAGCAAAAGAAGAGGTCGAAAAAGCAGGTTTTCGAATCGTCGAGACAAAGGAACCATACTCTTTGCTGGATGGGGAGGCCTTGTTCTTGGGCGAGATTCCCAGAAGGACGAGCTTCGAGAAGGGAATGCCAAATGCATTCTACGAAGAAAACGGCAAGGAAATACGGGACACCATAGAAGATGACACGTCACTGGTCATGAACATACGCGGCAAAGGCCTGGTGATTCTATCCGGTTGCGCTCATTCAGGGATAATCAATACAGTGAAATATGCCAGTGAGGTTACGGGCGTCAATAACGTGCACGTCGTCATCGGGGGATTCCATCTAACCGGGCCGGCTTTTGAGCCCATCATTGATGACACGTTGAAATCCATGAAAGAGATAGGGCCAGACTATGTCATACCTACCCACTGCACTGGCAGAAAAGCCGCCCTCGCTTTCGAAAAGGCCATGCCTGATCAGTTCATTGTGAATATGTCAGGGACAAAGCTGACTTTTGCCGCCTAGTCGAGCTTGTCAGTCAAGGAAGCACTGTCTCAATGAAAGAAGCAGGCGCGGTTCTGGGAAGTGTGCCTTGCAAAGGCGCGAGCCATGTCATGCTCATGAAACCCGCTGCTCCGCTGGATACTAGGTGTGTGACACTGCCGCAGAGTCCTGCACAGCAGACCCATTTGGATACTGCTCCCAGGGGGGCGCGGGGACAAGGCTACCTCGGGCAGCAACGACTATCTCCATCTGAACTTATGGTGTCCCCAGTCCCGACAGGGCGATTCGCCCGTACACCTTTTGATGTACGGCGGAAGGAATACAACGCGATTTCCCAAACGTGAGAATCCTACCGGGGCGAGACTCTCCAACGGCACGTCCGCACCCCAGCGAGGTCCTGCGAAGAACCCAGGTCGGTCAAGGAGGAGCCCATAACAGTGCTCGAAACGACGGTTCTTCTGGATGGCCTGGCGTTTGCAGAAAGCCCGCGCTGGCATGACGGAAAACTGTGGTTCTCGGACATGCACGCGCACCGGGTGATGACCGTTGACCTCGACGGCAAGGCCGAGACCATTGTCGAGGTGCCAGGACAGCCTTCGGGCCTGGGTTGGCTTCCCGACGGACGGCTGCTGGTGGTTTCCATGACAGATCGCCGCCTGCTGCGACTCGACGCCGCCGGGCTTGTGGAAGTTGCTGACCTGCACGAACTCGCGTCGTACCACTGCAACGACATGGTGGTCGACCAACAAGGCCGAGCTTATGTGGGGAACTTTGGATTCGACTTCATTACACAGCCCTTTGCCCCTGCCGAGCTTATCCTGGTGACACCAGACGGCAATGCACACGTCGTCGCCGACAACATGGCCTTCCCAAATGGAACCGTCATCACCCCTGACGGACACACGCTCATAGTCGGCGAAACATACAGTGCGCGCCTCACCGCTTTCCAAATCGAGCCTGATGGTTCCCTCACACGGCGTCGCCTCTGGGCCCAGCTCAAGCAGGCCGTTCCCGATGGAATCTGTCTCGATGCCGATGGCGCTATCTGGGTTGCCTCACCCATGAGCGCCGAGGTTCTTCGCGTCCGCGAGGGTGGTGAGGTCACCCACCGCATAAAGGTGTCAACTCAGGCCTACGCCTGCATGTTGGGCGGCCCAGAGCGCCGGACGCTCTTCGTACTGACAGCAGAAACCTCGGAGCCTGACAAGGCCCGGGCACGACCGAGCGGCCGCGTCGAAGTCGTCGAGGTTGACGTCCCCGGCGCAGGTCTCCCGTGACTTCTTCCCACCTTTGCCCAAAGCCTCCTACCACGCGCTAGTCCACATCTGTCCGGGGCACACAAACACAGGATATGTCGGCAGAACGTCAGGTGAGGGGTTGGGGGTTGAACGTGAGCCGCCAGGGACTCGAACCCTGAACCTGCTGATTAAGAGACGCAGCCCCGACGTGCCACCTGGTGCTCCCAAATAGGAAATGGTGCTGTGCCGTCTACGGCCGATTCCGTTTTGGTATGTGGCGTGGCATCTGGTGACAGGACGTGCTGAGGAGTTCGTTAGCAACATGTTTGCAGAATGGCGGCGGCGCGGTGCGCGGGATACAAGGTGTATAGTCTGGACATGCCTTGGTTGGTGAGGTGGTCGGTGGGCTCGGGGCTGGAGGGTGTCCCTGGCGGGACTGGGGATTGTAGGTGGGAGTGGGGACTGTTGGGCACGGTTCTTGAAGTGTAGCAGGGGGCGTTGGTGAGTTCAATGGGGTTTTTGAGATAAGGAATAGGAAAATTGAGGGGGCGGGCGGTTGGTGGAGGTCCAGGGCGTTGTGGGAAGACAGGCGTAGCTCGCCCTACGGACTCTCAGCCAGCACGCTGGCCACCGGATGCCTAATGCAGTCCTGGTCATCACGTAGAAGCAGCTTTTCCCCACCCCATATAGCCGACCCTGGTAGGTGTTGCCCGGCTAGCAGCTAACGGTAAGATGTCGTGTTGTTGGCTAGTCCTCTAGAGCCGAGCCGGCTGATATTGGAATTGGAGCACTTTCTTCAGTCCCTCTGGGTTGCTGCTCTTGATCAGGGCTTCTTCTTGGGAGACTGCGCGGCGTCTCACCAGGTCCGCCAATGCTTGGTTCAGAGTCTGCATTCCGTCCTTGGCCCCAATCTGCATCATATTGGGTAAGTCAAAGGTCTTACCTTCGCGGATAAGGTTTCTGACTGCAGAATTGGCAATCATGATCTCAAAGGCGCCTACTCTCCCTTTGCCTTCACTCTTGGGCAGGAGAGCCTGCGACAAGACTACAACTAACAGCTGAGACAGCTGCAGTCTTATCTGGGGTTGCTGGCTGGGTGGGAAAATGTCGATTATGCGGTCAACGGTCTGAGCGGCATCGGTGGTGTGTAATGTGCCCATCACCAGGTGTCCAGTCTCGGCAGCCCTTAGAGCCGTCGATATGGTCTCCAGGTCTCTCATCTCGCCGATCATAATGACATCCGGGTCATGCCGGAGGGCATGGACTAGAGCGATGTCGAAGGATTTAGTATCATCACCAAGGTCTCGCTGAGCGATGATGCACTTCACATTGCGGTGCATGTATTCAATTGGGTCTTCAATGGTAATTACATTGCAGCCTTTGTTCTCATTCAGGTGGCGAATCATAGCCGCCATAGTAGTAGACTTACCGCTGCCGGTGGGACCAGTAACCAGAATGAGTCCTCTTGGCTTGAGAACAACCTCCTTGCAGATCTGAGGCAGTCCTAGCTCGTCAATCGATAAGACCTCGAACGGCACCATACGGAAGGCGAGGCTCACGGTGCCCCTTTGCTGCAACGCACTAACGCGGAATCGAGCCAACCCGGAGACACTGTAGGCGCAGTCCAGTTCCTTATCTTCGAGGAAGAGGCTCTTTTGTTCTGGGGTGGTAACGTGCTCCAAGGCAGCTTCAAGGTCTTCCGCCGTAACGGGGGGCAAATCCTCCTGGGGCACAATCTCGCCGTCAATGCGCAGCACCGGCGGGCTGGGGACTCTTAGATGCAAATCCGAAGCCCCCTTGTCTACCATTAGCTTAAGCAGTTCATCTATTTCCATTCAAACACCTCCAACTTTCTTGGCCAGCGTCGACTGTCAACTGCACTGGCATCACTTAGCTTGTCCGGAGCCTGCTCTAGGTTACCAGTCTCCTGAGACTAGGAGCCCCCTTATGAGTTTGTGACGGAGAAGCTCCGTTGCCATGTGTTCATGATCGGCAATCAGCATTTCCTCCTCCTTTATTGCCGTTCTTCTTGCCTGTATGCTCGCTGAGCTAATATGCGGTTTATGTCCTTTCTTAGCGGCTCGAGGTGAAACGGCTTGAAGAAACAAGGGGCTTTGGTGTGGTGGAGGAAATCGCTGGTATCTGGTCCTAGAACGTCACCGGTGATAAAGAACACCCGTCTGACTAAAGACCGAGCGATGTTTGGAAGACGCTGATACAACTCGATACCGCTCATGCCGGGCATCTTGATATCGAGTATCACAAGACCGTACCTGTTACTCTCAATCCTTGCTAAAGCATCACTGGCATTATCTACAGTCTCCACTTGGTATCCTTCATCGGTTAGCACCCGGTCCAAGAGTTGCAGCAGGCTCGGCTCGTCGTCCACCACCAGTATCTTTGCCCCAGCCAGCTTTTGAGAGTCAGCAGCGGATGGCGCAGCCGGTTTCGATGGTTCGAGCTCAGTAAATACGGGCACTTCCACGGCAAAAGCAGCCTCCTTGCCTAACCTGCTTTGAGCACACATGCTGTCATCATGTTCAGCTATCATTCCGTGGCGGATGTTTGAGCCAAGTCCACTTCCTCCCTGTTCATCCGGCCACACGTGTAATCAGCCACGCTTGCTACACAGAATAGATGGTCAGTGGTTGGCAGTGAAAACATTGCGAAGTACCTCCGATATTGCGGTGATGCCGTCTTTCACCTTGAGCATTCCGTCGTGCATCAAGGGCACCATGCCATCCTTGATTGCCTGCTCACGGATTTGGCCTGCGGTGGCGCCCTCAATGAATAGTTGTTTGGCCTGCTCGGTTAGCACGAAGAGCTCAAATATGCCGACTCGCCCCAGATAACCGGTGTCAGCGCAGAAATTGCATCCCGCACCTCTGTACAACTGAGGAGGCGGCTCACCCATTTCGTCCTGATAAGCCATTCGCTCTTCCGTGGTGGGTTCATAAGATGCCTGGCAGTGTGGGCAGATGCGCCGAAGGATGCGCTGCGAAACGCTACCAGCGAGAGCCGAGCAGATGAAAAAAGGCTCGACACCTAGGTCCTGCAGTCGCAGTATAACGCTGACAGCATCGTTGGCGTGGACTGAGGAAAAGACGAGATGGCCGGTAAGAGCTGCCTGAGTTGCTATCCTGGCTGTCTCGGTATCTCGTATCTCGCCCACCAAAATGACGTCTGGGTCAAGCCGCATGAAGGCTCGAAGACTGTTGGCGAAATCAACACCAGCCTTGGGATTAACCTGGAACTGGCTGATGTCTGCAAAATGGTATTCCACGGGGTCCTCGATTGTCATGATATGGGACTCCGTCTGGTTTAGCTGGTTAATGGAAGCGTAAAGCGTGGTAGTTTTCCCGGAGCCGGTGGGACCTCCAAACAGAATCATGCCAAAGGGCAGCTTAAGCATACGCTGATACCTTTCAAGTATGCTGGGCGAAAGGCCCAGCCTCGCCAGGTCGAGCATGGGAGCAGACTGGGGCAGGAGACGCAGCACCGCCATTTCGCCGCACACTGTATTACCACAGGCGACACGCACGTCTATGTCCACATGGTCAATGCGAACTGAGAACCGCCCGTCCTGGGGCCGCCTTCGCTCGGCGATGTTCATACCGCCCATAATCTTTAACCTGGAGATGAGGGCACCGCGGATGTTCAGAGGCAGGGACATGGCATCCTGCAAGACACCGTCAATGCGGAACCGAACCTGGAGCCCGTCTTCCTGAGGCTTGAGGTGAACATCCGAGGCTCGAGCTCTCACCGCCTGCTGAATAATCAAGTTAAGCTGACGCAGTGCTGGCGCTTCAGCCTCCGCTGACATGAGCTCCACTGGCCCTGCCTCTTCCTCCACAGCCGGAGCGGCGGATATGGCAATTTCATCCTCGATTTCGGCCTTACCCGTATAGTTGCGGTCAATGGCGCTGTGGATTTCATCCGGCAACGCCATCATCGGCTCGACCCGCATTTTTGCCACTGCGGCGATATCATCAATGGCCTGCACATCCATCGTGTTTTCCATCACCATGGTCAGAGAGCCGCCGATAATACCCAGCGGCAGAACGTTATGCTTTCTAGCCAGTTGCTCGGGGACCAGCCTCAGGGCCTCTGGATGAACCTTGTGGCTCTTCAAGTCGATAAGCGGCACCCCCAACTGAATGCTAATAGCAGTGGCCAGGTCCTGAGAGCTGAGCAGTTCTTTTTCGACGAGAACCTGCTCGACGGTCTTGTCGTCTTTGCGGGCAATTTGCAGCGCATCTTGCACCTGCTCAGCGGTAGTCATCCCCGTTCTGACAAGTATTTCGTCAAGGCTCTCTTTTGATGAATGGTTCGTATCCTTAGCCATCTTTATACCTGCATTGTCCCGCTCTGCCTTAACAGCCTCTATTCCTGGTACGTCGAGCTCTGCAATTCTCGCCATGACTTCTTACGTTAAGATTCTTTATACACAATCTGACTTGCGCCAGCGAGCAGAGTCTCTACCTTTGCCAGTATCTCTGATGGCTTAACCGGCTTGGTCAGGTAGTCATCGGCTCCCTTCTTGAGCCCAACATCCTTATCCTCCTGGCGTGCTTTGGCCGAAATCATGAGGATGGGCACGGTGGCTGTCGCAGGTGTGGCGCGCAGTCGACGGCAGACTTCATAGCCATCCACGCCGGGCAGCATGACGTCCAAGATGATAAGGGCGGCATGCTCTCCCTGTGCTTTGTTCAAGCCTTCCAGTCCATCTGTTGCGGTGATGACCTCGTAGCCATTTTGCTCCAGCGCATACGCCACAAGCTCAGAAGCGCTGGCATCATCCTCGATTACCAAAATCCTCTCATTCACAATGATCACCTCCTTACTTGAGTTGCTGTTGCTTATTGAGTTTGCTGTTTCTTCAGTGCGCTGTGTAAATCCTTTTTGGTGATGTGCCCGTTTTCTACGAGAATCTCTCCGATTTTTTTCTTTGGCCTCCTCTTCCTTGAGACTACAGGTATGGTGAAGGAAAAGGTACTTCCTTCACGGTGCTCAGACTCAGCCCACAAGTCCCCACCATGTGCCTCAATAATCTGCTTGGAGATATAAAGACCGAGGCCAGCGCCTCCAACTTCGGCTGGGTCTTCCACCCGGTAGAACCTGTCAAAGAGGTGTGGCATGGCCTCTTTGGGAATGCCGATACCCTGGTCGGCTACCTGCACCAGCAGGTCACCGTTCTTGAGCTCAGCTCTGACAGTGACGCTGCCATCATTGCTGAACTTGATGGCGTTGCCGAGCAGGTTAATCATCACCTGGGTTAGCCGCTCGCCATCTACCTCTATCTCAGGTAGTGTTTGCGGAATGTCTTCATTGATTGAGATGCCCTTCGCGCTGGCCAGAGCGAAAGAACTCTGACATGCGTCACGGATTATGTTGGCCATGGAGGAGCGCTGCTTCTGGATGCTGAACCGGCCGGACTCGAGGCGCGATACGTCTAGCAAGTTAGCGATGAGCCTGCCAAGGCGCTGGCTCTGCTTGTCTATGATCGCGAGGAATCTCTTTTGAGTCGCTGGGTCGGGCACCTCGCCCTGGAGCATCAATTCAGTGAAGCCCTGAATTGAGTGGAGCGGGGTACGCAGCTCGTGCGAGATGTTGGAGATGAACTCAGATTTCATCCGGTCCAGTCCCCGTTGCTCCTCCTCCGTCTTCTTGCGCTCGGTGATATCATGCAGCGACGCCAGGTAGGCAGGCTCGCCTTCCCAGTCTATTTCTACCACTTGCATCTCGGCCACCATTGTTTGGCCGTCAGTTCTGACAATGTCAACCTCGGTGGTTTCACCGGCCACGGTAGGCAAGCCAAGCATTTGCCCGACGAGCTCCTCTGCGCTGCGGTTAAACATGGCTTGGGCAGCCGGGTTGACGAGACGCGCCACGCCATACTTGTCCAGGATGGCTATGCCATCAGCGTTTCCATTTATCACACCGCGGAACTGCAGTTCGCTTTTTTGCAGCGCCTCCTGTGCTCGCATGCGGTCGGTTATGTCAGTAACAGAGGCCGTGAAGCCGGCGAACTGTGCTTCAGCATCTAGGATAGCAGCTGCACTCAATTCAGCGATGAATTCAGCCCCATCCTTCCTCTTTCCTACAAAGTCGAGTTTTTCATCGTGTTTTCTTGTGAATAACGCCTCGATTAGTTCCCGAGCTTCTGCCTCTTCTTTGTATAAGCTAGTGAAACTCTTGCCCAGTACTTCTTCTGAATTGTCGTATCCCCATACCCTTAAGACAGATGGGTTCACATAGGTTAGTCTGCCATCAAAGTCTGCGGTGACAATTGCGCTATTGCATGTCCTAACCGCAGTCTCAGCTGCCAATAGCTGCCTCTCTGTCTCCTTGCGCTTGGTGATATCCCGTGCCACGCCCATGATACTGACGGCCTGGCTGTTCTGATCACGCAGGAAAGTCATGCGGCACTCGGCCCAGAGGGTAGAGCCATCTTTGCAGGTCAATTCGAGCTCCAGCGTTCGTGACCTCAGGAGGTCCTTTATCTCCATGTTCTCTATGGCCAGTTCGTCTGCAAGGGTGTTCATAGCGAGTTCTAGGGAGGCGGGAGTGAGCAGGCCGTGGATGCCCAGAGCCATGGTTTCCTCGGGAGTATACCCTACCACACGTTCCACCGACGGGCTGACATAAGTGAACGCCAGGTTCATACCCGTGGTCCAGATGATATCCGTCACGTTCTCGGCGAGCAGGCGGTAGCGGTGCTCACTTTCCTGCGAAGCCTGCTGCGCCCGCTCGCGCTCGGCGATTTCAATCTGCAGATCTTTGTTGGTTGTTGCCAGCTCTCTGGTTCGTTCCTCGACCCGCATTTCAAGCTCGTCATGCGCCTTTTGCAGCGCGTCCTCCGCCTCCTTGCGCTCGGCAATTTCCCGTCGAAGTTGTTCGTTCGCCACTGTTAGCCCTGCGGTGCGCTCTTGCACCAGCTCCTCAAGATGTCGCCGATGGTCTCTATTTGCCAGTTCAAGTTCTCTTTTCTCCAGTGCGCGCTCTACGCTCAGGGCGACCTCCTGGAGGTCGAAGGGCTTGGTCAAATAATCATATGCACCCAGCTTCATGCACTGGACAGCGGTGCCAGCGTCAGTAAGGACTGTGGCCATGATTACCACCGTGTCGGGGTAGCCAGCCTTTATATCTGGCAGCAAGTCGACGCCGGACCTATCTGGCATCCTGATATCCAGAATCACCAATTCTACTGGGTTGCTGTCCAGCTTCTCCAGAGCCTCAGCGGCGTTGCCGGCTTCATGGCACTGGTAGCCCTCACTTGAAAGCTTGTGGCGGAGGACCTTCCTAATGCCATGTTCGTCGTCGACAATCAGTATTCTGTCTCGCTTTGTTGTCATTTTCCCATTTGCCTTCGTGTTCCTGCCGTTGCCTCCGGTTGATGAGCCGTGCTATGCGGCAACGTCTCCTCAACAGGCTTCTTCTGGGTGATATCGGCGAGCAGAGGGTAACGCCTCTCGCTTTCTGGCAAGGCCTGTTCGGCCTGTTTTCGCTCGCTCATCTGTTTGACGAGAGATAGGAGACGGTCCATATTAAGCGGCTTGGTTTCGCAGGTTGCTACGCTGGTACGCCTCAACGCCGCAATGGTGGTGTGCGGTGAAGCATAGGCAGTGATGATAATACACGCTCTTTCGGGCGACAGGTCGGCTAGCTTGTCAACCAGTTCTATGCCCGACATGCCAGGTAGCTTGATATCAACCAAGGCCAGATCGAAAGCCTTGTCACGGCAGAAAGCCAGTGCAGTTTCACCGTCATGGGCAACTACGGTCTGGTAACCTTCCCTGGTCAGGACATCCTGCAGATTTAGGGTTAGGCCCACCTCATCATCCACGATGAGCATGTCAAAGGATGAGATGAGGCGCCCTGAGGATAGCTCATCGTGGGCGATTGGGACTAGCGGTTCTTTCAAATTAGTCCTCATTGGTCAGTTCTCCTCGGGTACTTTGTGAAGCGATTGATGAGCCGAGCCATCTCGCTGGGGAATGGGTTCACCCTCACCCCGACCCTCTCCCGTCAAGGGAGAGGGAGGATAGGGGCAGGTATTTGGACCTGTCCCGCAATCTCGCTGGGGAACGGGTTGACCCTCACCGTGACCCTCTCCCATCAAGGGAGAGGGAGGATAGAGGGAGGTATTTAGACCTGTCCCGCAGTGTCGGTGGGGAATAGGTTCACCCTCACCGTGACCCTCTCCCGTCAAGGGAGAGGGAGGATAGGGGCAGGATTTCATGGCTTCAAACCTCTCTGTTTCCAACATTGACGTTCCACTCCGCCTGCTGACTGACAGCTGCTGACTGTAATCCTGCAAAGCACACTCCTTACTCAATGATGTCTGCCCCTCCCCCCGGCGCTGGCTCGGCAAACAAGTCGTCCATTCGTCCCGCTTCGCCGCCGGTAACATACGTCGGGTTGCCTGCCACGATGCCGGTGACACCACGGAAAGGTTTGCCGATGTGCATACCCTTGCCGTCGATGGTGAACTCGTGGATATTCTTATCATGCATCGAGCCGCGCATCTTGAGCACGGTTATGCCCCGGTGCATCTCCCCATACAATTCCACGTACCGCAGCAGGATAATCGAGTCCGTAATAGTGGAGATATGCGCCTCGGTGATTGAGGTGCCGCCCATCAGGGTGGGTGTAGTGGAGGTGAAAAGGCCGGCAACCTCCTGGTGCTTGATAAAAGAAGTCAGGCCGATAACGAATTCGCGGAACGCCTTTGTGCTTGAGACGCGCTCGAGTGCTGAGAGGCTATCCACAGCAATACGATTGGGTTTGAACTCCTCAATTGCTGTCTTCATGCCTATGAGATGGTCTTCCAAGCCCATGACTTCGGGGTACGCGCAAATGACCATCAACTTGCCCTCTCTTTCCGGGGTTTCGAGGTCGAATCCCCAGCCGGAGGCGTTGCGGAAGAGCTGCTCCCGGCTTTCCTCAAAGGCGAACAGCAGGCATCGTTCACCGTCTGTGGTACCGCGGGCGATGAACTCGCTCACCGTCAGCGTCTTGCCCGCCCCGGTGGCACCGGAGACAAGGATAATGGAATCGCGGAAGAATCCACCATCACACATCCTATCCAGCTCCGCATTCCCTGAAGCGATGCGTACAGTCGATGACCTTTGCTTCAGTTCAATGCCAGAGAGCGGGACCGCTATGATGCCTTTGCCCGAGATGACTGTGAAGGGGTATTCACCCTTCTGGTGACTGGTCCCCCGGAGTTTGAGGACCTCCACGGTTCTGCGTCGCTTCTCGTGCTCCAGGACGTTGCGTAGAATAACAACGTCATCAGCGACGAACTCCTCGACTCCGTAGCGGGCGATGTCGCCATACTCCTGAGTGCGCTCCGCTGTCATGATGGTGGTGACATTCATTTCCTTCAGCGCCGCGCCAAGCCGGAACAGTTCGCTGCGCACCTGCCCGGGATCATCGAATTGGCTGAAGATGGCACCGAGCGAATCGAGAGAGACGCGTTTGGCGTCGACCTTGCGGATGGCGTACTCAACGCGACTGAGGAGGGCTCCCAAATCGTAGCCTCCGCTGACGATGGTGTCCTGTCCTATTTCGGGAGAGGCATCCACGAAGGCCCATTCGCCTCCGTCCTCCAATGCCGCGATGTCCCAGCCCAAGCCTGCCATATTCCTGCGGATGTCCCCGGGAGTCTCTTCGAAGGTGATAAAGACGCCGTTTTCATTGGCTTTCCTGATCCCCTCGACCAGGAACTGAGTGGCGAAGACCGTTTTGGCGCTGCCGGCACTGCCCGCAACCAGCGTGGTGCGCCCTTTGGGTAGCCCACCATTGGTTATCAGGTCAAAGCCCTCAATGTAAGTTTGCAGTTTCTCAACTTGCTGGCTTTTCTTCTGCGTGTTCATTTTTGTGACCACTGTTTATATCCTCCTTTCCTATTCAACCTATTGCTCCGGCATTGCCAAATCCAGCCCCAGCAGGACCTGCTCTTTGTTGGACAGGTCGCCGATGATACGCCGCAGAGGCGGCGGCACCACCTTGATTAGGGTCGGTGTGGCCAATATTTTCTCGTTCTCCGCCAGTTGTGGGCGCTCCAGGACATCGACGATATCCAGCTCGTATTGGCCGTTCAAATCCTCCTCGCAGATGCGGTGCATATTGGCGATAGCGACCCGAGATTTTGACGTCTGTCCGGTGATGTACAGTCTAAGTCTGGTTTTATTCATGACTTCCCTCCTTTCGATTTCCTAGTGTGAATTCATTCATGGCTTCCCCCTTTGCTTGCTTCACTGTTTAGCTTGGCTCTTGGGGTTGCCGACACCCCGTCTCCCCTGGCCCCCGGGCCATAATTGCGGTAGTAGGAGACCAGGTAGCCCATGAGCTCAAGGACCATCAGTCGTCCTTCCTCGGCATAGGCCTGAGTCTTTTCGGGCGTGCCGCTGTTGGTCTTTGTTTTCAGGGCTGTGCTGTGAATCTCGACCACGTCGCGCGGCCCGGCCTTCATGAAACCTAGCTGGTCACTTATGGAGCGAAGCCTTCCCGATATGCCATGGTCTACTCCTCTATAGGCTCGCTGCTCCAGCACCAGGTCCATCAAATCTCCGTAGCCTTGAACCAGTTCGCGAAAGGTATCCGGCACAGACTCATACAATGACTTCAAGCCAAACACACGCCCTGTGACGGTGGTATCAGCGGAGACGGAAACCTGCCCCAGGGAGCGGAGTTCCCGCTCCAATTGTTCTACCCGCGTTGCCTGTGCCTGTGCCTGTGCCTGTGCCTGCTCGGCGCGCTTGCGCTCCGTCAGGTCTTCCACTATTTCTATAAAGCCAACCACCTTGCCATTCTTGTCCTTGGTCAGGGTGAACAGGATTTGGGCGGGGAATCTTTCGCCACTCTTCCTGGCCTTCTCCCCCTCGTAGGAGAGCCTACCTTTCTCAATGAGGTCATCAATTACCTGCTGCAACTTTCCCGCCTTGATGAAATCGTCGGGGAAGAATATCTCTATGCTTTGCCTGCCGATAACCTCTTGCGGGGCATAGCCGTAGATTTGATGGGCTCCCTCGTTGAAGGCAATGATGTTGCCGTCGAAGTCGGCGGCAATGATGGCATAGCCGACGAGAGTCTCAAGGACAGCGGAGACGAAATCGGTATTCTCACGCAGGTCCCTTATCCTCTCCTGAACCAAATCGATTGCGGATTGCGGATTGGGGAAGCCAGTCGCTAGTCGATAGTCAGCAGTCATTGGTCACTCTCCTCGGGCATCTTATGAACCGATTGATGAGCCGCGCCGTCTCGACCCTGCCTTCCGTCATCGCCAGGGACAGAGCGGCAAGCAAATCTCGCTCCTCTCCCGTCATTGCGACGCACACAGTGCGGAAGCAATCTCGGTGGGAAACGGGTTCACCCTCACCCCAACCCTCTCCCGTCAAGGGAGAGGGAGGATAGGGGGAGGCTTTCATGTCTTCAAATCTCTCTATTCTTGACATTAGTTTCCGCTCCGCCTGCCGACTGTCGACTGCTGACTGGTATTCTGCATTTGTCAGATTTCCTTGGCCTGCTTGTCAATAGCCGTCACAATTCCTTTTCCTGAATCCAGGTAGAACTCGACACTACGTCCAAAGTGACCGCCGGTATC
>CAZTRR010000021.1:0-23740 GCA_964616785.1 uncultured Dehalococcoidales bacterium | reverse complement strand
GAAGCAACCGCAGGAGGTATGTGGATACTCAAAGGCGCTGTGGAGGTAAACGCGAGTATAAGCTCCCATCGACTTCTCTGCTGCCAGTTGATTAGCTCCAGTGAATTCGCCCCTTATCGGGTCAATACATTCACCCTTCTTGACCTCCTGTATCGGACCTTCCGGGTCAAGCTTATACGCAGCTTTGCCGTCAAACCAGTTAATCGCTCCGCAATTGGCAATTCTCTCCGGCGTGATGCAACAGATGTGAGTCGGTGCGAAGCTTTGGCACAGAGCACAGCTATAGAACTCCTCTACATCGTCCTCCTTCAACCCCCTGGCTTTCTCGTCCCTCTCATCGTAGATTTTTATAGCATCAGCCAGAAGCTCCTCCACCTTTTTCTCATCGGTAACAAAAGTCATGGAAATGCTCTCAATGATGTCTATCTCCGAGGTATACAGGAAAATCAGTATCTTCCCGATTTCTTCAAGTGAGTTTAGCCCCTTGCCAAACGAGTCCTTGTTTAGCCTGAGCCACATGTCCTGTCTCTGGTTCATATGATACAGACCCTCTATATAGTTGATATAGAGATGTATCCTTCTCTCAAGGACCGGCTCCATGTCTTTTTCCAGCCCGGTGCCGGCAACATCGATCATTAGAGCCATGGGATAGCTGCTTCCCTCCTTCATCTCGCCTATATCCGGCCCGATGATCTCTATCTTCTCATTCTCAACTTCAGCGGGGCTTTTCAGTGTCACCAGCTCAAGCTTGCTTTTTACTTCTGGCCCACCGAACTCGACATACATGTCGCCTTTTCTGACTACTTCGCCTTCGTATTGAGGTCCAACGTCTACTGGGAAAATTCCTGCCATTCTATGCCTCCTTCTTCTTTAGATTGATTATCAAGCTGTCCAAAAACTCCTTCCACTGCGCATCTTTTCTGAAATTGGGAAGGGAGTAACTGGCATGGGGATAATAGTATTTGCACAGAGTCATGGTCTTAAGGTGGTTGGCAAAGTGCTTCAATGTGGACAAAGCCTGCGTAGCAAAGTCAGTCCTGATTCCAAGGAACATCACCAGATCGTGATTGCCCTCCTTCTTGACTCCCTGCCACTCCGGGTCTTTCAGATGGTTGATTATCTCCGTTATGTCATAGCTGCTGGCTGGCTCCACACCCAACTCAAGCAGCTTCTTCTTGGTATGAGCTGTGGCGCATATCGGAATGTCAACGGCTTTGGCTATGTCAACGGCGTACTCCATAAGAAGCCTGCCATCCAAAGTCATGGTGAGGGTCCGTGGGCCAAGCACCAGCAGAGGCCGCCTGGCTCGCTTAATCAGGTGCGCATATTCCTCCGCATCCTCGATGATTCGCCCCGCCTTGGTCCCGGTCAACACATTGACCCGATGATACGGTAGAGTTGTAGTCACGACATAAACCTCCTTATTTAAGCTACTCTAACACGCTCTCCCTAGTGGACAACCGCGTCCAAAGGTACCTCTGACGGGTAAGTCCCAATAAAGGTAGGCAGCGTCAAAACCGGCTTCTCCTTCCAACCCACCTTCTCCAGGTACGGCATTACCTCTTTCTTGAAGAAAATGGGTATGTCCGACGTCCTCCTGATATACAGGTGAAGGTCGTCGGGCAGAGTCCCCAGATGCTGCTTGTGCAGACCAATATAGTGGGTCAGCTTGATCTGCCGCCCCTGCGGAGTGTCGTTCTTCCTGATACAGAGCTTGGCCATGGTAACCATCGCCCTTTCCTTCGACTCCACCACGTAGGCTAGATGCTCCGGAGACGGTTCCTCGGTATCCACCAGCTTTTTCTCCCTGCCGTCCATCACCGTCCAGTCGTCCTCTTCCTTGCGGCTTACGAATTGCCTTCTATACTTCGCTGAATGTGGGCCCAAGACGACCGGGATCCCCAGCCGGTTGCAGCCTGTGCCGATAGATGCCGCTTTCTGAGACATAGCCCCCCAGGCCAGACCGCAGGCGCCAACCCGGTTCAGAATGTAGTCGGCGATGACCTCATAGTTGCCCCTTAGAGGCAAGGTGGCGAAGATATTGGCCACCTTCATGGCGGCACCTGTTATATGGGCATTAGACACACAGGAGCCAATGTTGATAACACCGCCAGCATCGAAATCGGGCGGGTACTTCTCATAAAGCGTCTTACCATCCTTGTCCTTTTTCATCGCAGCGGCCATGGCTGAGCACCCAGTAAGCACCACAATGTATTTCCTCTTGGCAAACTCCTCGGCTATGTCAGCCACTTCGCTGATTTCCTCAGGGAAATTGGAGCAGCCGACGATGGCGATTATACCGGGTATGGTGCCAAGAACCAGTGGGGCCCCGACCTTTCTAATCTCGGTATCCATAACCGGCCCGCGCCCGGCTCTCACTTTCCATGTTTCACTTCCAGCCACGGCCTGCATCATCTTGAAAATAGGGACATTGCGGGGACATTCCTGCTCACACTTGCCGCAGCCGATACATTTACTGAAGACCTCGGCCAGCGGCTCCAGGTTGCCGTTCTTGGCCGCCTCAACAGCGTCACCGACCGGCAGCAAATTGGGGCAAACCTGGCTGCACATATTGCACAGCCGGTGGTCTTTGGCCAGCTCAGGTACCTGTTCCGGCGTCACCAGCTCCTTCTTTCTCTTCGGTGCCAGCTCCATGGCCACCCTCACTGCCGCCTCGGCTGCTTTCTCCGGGTCAAATATCAGCGCCTGCTTGCCTCCAACCATGTCTTTGACTATCTGATCAGTTTCCCTCTTGGTATAATCCTCAAGTCCGTAGGAAGCCTTATCGGTCGTGGCAATGAGCGCCGTGCCCATTGCAGCAGCCTGTTGAGCGATGTCAGTCCTGATACACTGCTCGTCGGTGACGATAACATCGGCAAAGCCGGTCTTGACAAAGTAAAGCTGGCGGGACAACGGGCCGACTATCTTGGCTCTTTCACTGTATCTGGTCACCTCCAGGGCAGTACAGCAAATACCGCCGACCTCAATCTTGTCCTGCAGCTCATGCTCGTTTATGTAGTCAACGATGGGGCAAGCCGTGACCGGGTTATGCCCCACCAGAAGGATTATTGGCTTTGTTTTATCTATTGAGCCCCAGCCCATGTCCACCAGCGGGGTATCGGCTACAGATGTTGGGAAGCCAAAACCCACGATTTCGGCAACATCGCAGACTTCCATGCCCACATGGTCAAGCATGGAAGCATGAAGCGCCTTCGACTCGTAGTCAAGCGCAGACCCCTCCTGGCCGGTATGCAGCGACGAGATGAGGTGGATAAGCTGACTCTCCACATACTCAAGAGCTTTTTCAAGGTCTCCCAGGGTTTCCGGCTTCATTCCCATTACGGTTCTTATATGCGGCGCTTCTATCGCCACCTGGTCTCCAAGATCAATTTTGTAATCCCTACCATGTTTCTCAATCAGATAGTGAAGCACATGGCGACCGTGCCCGCCGTGAGCCGACATGCCCATGCAACAGGCTAAGAGGACAACCCTGGCTTGCTGGGCTGAAATATCAATCCCGCAAGCACCTCTCTTGTCGCCGGTAAGGTCACATTTGCCGTAGGTACAGAAGCAGCACAAATCACACATAGGGGCGTAAAGGGGCTTATACTGCTTCATCAGCCTGAAATCCCAGCTTCTTAAATCTGCAATCTCCGGCATCGGTGTATGGCCAACCGGTTCCCAGGCATCATCAGCCCTTATGATTTCATTAACTTCCTTCTGTCTCGCCGTTAGTTCTGCCAATTCACTTACCTCCTTTTGAATCAATCATTTCTAACTAAATTATAGCGCATATTAGTAATGATTATCAATACTATATTTTCCCGTCGATGACCTCTTTCATCAGTCTGAGGCTCTCCGGATGCCTCAAGACCAGCATGTTCGCCCCGGCCAGAAGGAGACTGAGGGCAGTCGTGCTTTCCCACAGAAGGCCCTGCTTCTCGCTTGCCTTTGCCTGTTTCGTCTTCCAGCACTCGCCGCCAAGATCCGCGATAATAGGCATCTGCATCGTGCTGTCTCCGAACATGACACCGATGTGCTTGGTTCTCTCCATTATGGTGAAGCTGTATTCCATACCGTAGCCCAGGCCCGAACTCAGAGGGTCGATGACCATCCTCTCGGGCGGGAAGGTCTTCAAAAGCTTCACATTCAGTTCCTTCTCAAGGTTTATGTCCAGAGGGGTCTGAGCGATTATGCAATGCCCGTGCTCTAAAGCCGCTTTGCTTATTGGCTCATAGTTCTCCTTGACCACTGGGCCTAAGAGAAGCTTCTCACCGTCACAAGCTTCAGCCACCTTGGTCAACACCTGAGCATCCTTCGTTTCATCGCCGGAGCCACAGACGATAAGCGGCACATCTATAGCGGTTACTACCTGTTTTGCTACCTCGGCGGCCTTGTCAGCTGGAGCATTCGCCCCTGCAGGGTCGGTACTCACCAGTCGCAGGCAGACAAGGTCAGCACCAAGGTCTACGCACTTCTTCGCCCAGGCAACCGGGTCTGAAATTACGTCCTTATACAGCTTGTATACCGGCTCCGCCCAGCCCTCTGGCTCGCTGTCATGCACCTCCAGAGCAAGCTGTGGCCGATTCTCAATTGTTCCCTCAAAAAAATGAAAGGGGAGAACACTCTCCCCTCCAATCTTAACAGCTTTTTCTCCTTTCCCAATCACTACCTCGCCGACCTTCCCCGAATAGGTCTCCAAAGGTGCTTTGTAGTCCATCATTCACTCCTTTGCAGAATTCCTAACTCTCAAGCCAGGCATGAGAGTAAAGCGTCTCTCCCATTAGCACTCTTGTCGTCTTCACGTAGTCACACTCTTTTTGCGACAAGGAAGACATGTCTACGGCCTCGCCGTCCATCGTCTTATGAATAAGGGCGACAATATCAGGCAGTTCGCCCTTATTCAAGCTCACGAGTTCCTTGTCCAGGACGTCGGCAATTGCTGAGTAAAGTCCGTTTCTCCCCAGCATCACCATGTAGCTGCGATTGAGAATGCCCCTGAGTTCTTCGGGCGTCCCGTTGGACACGTTGGAAAGGCCTACTGTTGATTTGACGCCGGGCAGGAGGTCAGCCAACATGCTAATGAACTCCGCAGCCTCAGCAACCTGTTTCTGGTCAGCGCTGACCGGCAAGATGATGGGGTCAACCCAGATATCCTCATTGGGAACACCAAGTTCGTTGGCATAGGCAACGGTCTCCATAATGCTCTCTATCCTCGAATCAACATCAGGAGGACAACCTTTGTCAGTCAGGACTGAGATGACTACGTCAGTGCCGTGTTTGGTAGCTAGCGGAAGCATCTGCTCTTTGCTGTCGGTTCTTCCTGAGGAGGAGTTAAGCAAGGGCCTTTTCTTGCAGGCTTTGAGACCAGCTTCCATGGCCACGGGGTTCAGAGTATCAATGGATAGCGGCAAATCAGTGACCTCTTGAATTGCATCGACGAGCCACTGGGTTACCTCCTCCGGGCTCTTTCTCGCCGGCCCGAGGTTCACGTCTATGTAGTGAGCTCCAGCCTGAGATTGCGCTGTAGCTAGCTCTTGGATTACCTTCGGGTTTTGATCCTTAACAGCGTCGTTGACTTGCTGGGAAATGATGTGGATACTCTCACCGATTAGAATCATGTGACCTCCCTCTTCTCCTTGTTACCTGAAGCCAAACCCAGCCAAACCGAAATGCATTGTATCACTTCAACTGTATAGGCGTCAACAAGGCGAATTGTCGAGGGTGATCTCTTTCGGATAAACGTGTGACAAGCAGTCTCCGCCTGTGCTAGAATGTCTACCCGAAACCTAGACGAACGCAAAAACACACAGTTGAGGCCAACAACAGCTGCCTTCGTCAGGCGAAATATCTGATGCAGGAGGAGTAACATGAAAAAAGCTGACCTAGTCATCGTGGGAGGTAGCGCCGCTGGGCTGGAAGCGGCAATTGTTGGCAGAAGGCACCATAACATTGACAAGATCATCGTCATTCGAAAAGAGCCAAAGGTTCTTGTTCCTTGTGGCATCCCCTATATCGTGGGAACGTTGGAATCTGTAGACAAGAACGTGATGCCCGATGCTCTGCTCGGAGATGCCGAACTGATAATCGACGAGGTTACTTCTATTGACAGGGAGAAGATGACTGTGACCACCGCTGGAGGTGAGGGCATCGGCTACGACAAGCTGATTTTAGCTACTGGGTCACGCCCGCTGGTGCCGCCCATACCCGGGGCAGAATTAGACAACGTCTTCACCGTCAAAAAGGACATGGCTTATCTCCAGCAGCTACAGGACGCTCTCAAGCAAGCCAAGGATGTAGTTGTCGTTGGTGGGGGGTTCATCGGAGCTGAATTTGCCGATGAGTGCCGCAAGAGGGCGTTGAATGTAACCATCATCGAATTGCTGGAGCACTGCCTCCTTCTGAACTGCGACGATTATTTCTGCAGTCGAATTGAGGATGCACTCAGGGAAACGGGGGTGCAGGTGAAGACGGGCTGTCGAGTGAAATCAATTAATGGCACCAAGAAGGTGGAGTATGTGGAATGTGATAATGAGCTCAATTTCAAGGCGGATGTAGTAATCCTAGCCATAGGCGTAGCGCCTAACAACGAGCTGGCTCTTGATGCCGGGCTTCAAATCGGCGAGCGCAAGGGAATAATGGTTGACCAATACATGAGAACCACTGACCCCAATATCTTCGCCATCGGCGATTGTGCCGAGAAATTCTGCTTCTTCACCAGGAAGCCTGTTGCCATACGACTCGCTTCCATAGCTACCAGGGAAGCCAGAATCGCTGTGGCTAATCTCTTTCAGACGCGACTAAGCAACGAAGGAACAATGGGTGTGTTCGGCACTATGATTGCCGACACTGCCATCGGAGTGGCCGGACTCACTGAGAGACAAGCCAGAGATTCTGGCTTTGATGTAGTGGTCGGCGAGGCCGCTGCAGTAGATAAGCACCCCGGATCAATACCTGGCGCCAAAGAAATGCGGGTCAGGCTCATCTTTGAGCGCAGGTCAGGGAAAATGATAGGTGGCGAGGCCTGCGGAGGCGTTACGGCGGGGGAGATATCAAACATAATGGCTTCATCTATCTCTAACGGGATGACTGCAGAGAGGGTAGCTACTTCCGCAATGGGGACCCACCCGCTTCTCACCGCATCGCCCGTGGTGTATCAAATTGTGAACGCTGCTGCAGACGCCGACTTGAAGTTGAAAGAAGTAGCAATCTCAGAGCGCCAGGAGGCGATAAAAAGAGCCGGAGAACTGAAACCCATATTGATAGTAGACGATGAATCTGTGCTCAGGGAATCATTGCGAGATTGGCTGACTAATGCTGGCTACACCGTAGAAGCCGTAGAGACCGGTGAGGAGGCATTGAAGTTAGTCAAGGAGCAAGACTTCGGCGTGGCGATACTTGACTTAAAGTTGCCAGGAAAGAACGGGCTTGAAGTGCTAAGGGAGTCCAGAGCACAGAGGCCACAGTTGCAGGGAATTCTAATCACTGCTTATCCCTCCTGGGAGACATCGGTCGAGTCGATGAAATTGGGTGCTGTTGACTGCCTGTCTAAGCCTTTCAACCTGGATGGCCTGGAGAAACTGGTTCAGAAAGCCCTTATACCGGTTGAAGCGGCAACGTGAGGTTGTTAGAGAGAAAGCCAGGTTGAAGGAAAGCCACCACCGGAAATCCGACTTGGGTCCAAAGGCAGGAGACGAGCCAAGAGGGACTCAACGGTCAAAGCTCTTCGGACGCCGGTTAGTGGCGTACATGGTTGGCATATTGCCGCTTTTGAGCTAGCAATAGTGGGGCTAGGTATCAGAAGGGTTAGGACACATGGTTAAGAAACCGATCCTGATAGTAGATGATGAGCCCATTGTGCGGGAGTCGATTAGGGACTGGCTCAAGGATGCTGGGTACCAAGTGGCGACGGCTGAGAGCGGTGAGGAAGCCCTGGAGATGATAAAGAAACAGGATTTCAGTGCTATGATTCTGGATGTGAGATTACCAGGGATAACCGGGATTAAAGTGCTGAAGGATGTGAAGGCGCTGAAGCCTCAGATAAAATCAATTGTCATAACTGCCTACCCCACAGCGGAACTAGCGGCCGAGGCAAAGAAGCTAGGTGCTATCGACTATCTAGTCAAGCCCATTGCCCCGGATGACCTGGAAGGACTCATCCGGGAAACCCTTCTCAAATGTGAAACACACGACTAAGGAGGCGACAGAGATGCAAGAGAACTCGGTGCTTATTGTGGACGATGAGCCGATTGTGCGCGAGTCAATAAGCGATTGGCTCAAGGACGCTGGGTACCAAGTGGCGACTGCTGAGAGCGGTGAGGAAGCCCTAGCCATGATAGAGAAACAGGACTTCAGCGTTATGGTTCTGGACATAAGGTTGCCTGGGCAAACCGGGATAGCGGTGCTGAAGGAGGTCAAGGCGCAACGCCCATGGATCAAATCTATCATCATAACTGCTTATCCCTCGGCAGAGACAACAGCCGAGGCCAAGAAGTTGGGCGCAATTGACTATCTAATCAAGCCTCTTGCCCCCGATCACTTGGAAAGACTGATACGGGAAACACTCGGCTCAGTAGGCAAGGCGCCAACAGTCACTACCGCGGTAGAAATACGGCCCGAGCCTCCCGCCGTGGAGGTAGTCAAGGTCAAGAAGTCCGTGGTCATTAGCAAAGACGGCCTGAAGTCCATAGTGGAAAGCTTGGTCAAAGACATGGAGGTAGTCGGAGTCAAGTCCAGGCATGGCAAGTATGTCTACGATAGGATAGCTAGCTTCGAGGAACTCCGACTTGACCACGACGTTACGGTTATGCCTCCTACTCAGTATTTATTGCCGCCAAAGGAAACCCTGCTCAAGTTCAAGGTCGGAGACGAGGCACAGTTTGAGCCGGTGACCGAAGCTGCCCAAAGAGCTATCATCGGCGTCCACCCCTACGACGTTAAGGCCATTGAGCTATTAGATGAGGCTTTCATGGCTACCAATCCCGACCCCAATTACATTGCCAGACGGCAGAACACCATCATCATTGCGGTCGACTGCCTTAATCCGTCGCCCAAATCCTTTGCCCCTAGCATGGGCACTCGCCTGACCGAAACAGGTTTTGACTTGTTGCTCACGGATATTGGTAACGACTACATGGTCACCGTAGGCTCAGAAAAGGGAGCCGAACTCCTTGCGAAGTATGCTCAAGCAAGGGAACCAACCGGCGATGAGATAGTCAGACAGAAAGCTGCCAGAGACGAGGCGTTGGCCAAATACAAGCTCTCCCTTAATGTGGCCAAGGAAAGATTGCCCAAGCTGCTGGAGGAGAGCTACGATGACCCATACTGGGAATCGAGGACTGAAGCTTGCCTTAGTTGCGCCTCCTGCGTCATGGTGTGTCCTACCTGTTTCTGCTTCGATGTCCTTGACGAAGTGTCGCTAAGCCTGAAAGAGGGAGAACGCTCCCGCCAGTGGGATGGATGCATGTTGGTCGACTTTGCCAAGGTAGCCACGGGTGAGAACTTCAGGCACGACAAGGCCAGCCGGTTCCGGCATCGAATGTTCCGCAAAGGGAAATACATTGTTGAGAGATATGGGATGGTTGGCTGCGTCGGCTGTGGTCGGTGCGCTACCGCCTGCCTGGCCGATATCGCCAGCCCGTTAGAGGCTTTCAATGCCCTGGCGGAGTCAGCCGGGCTCAAAGAAGCGGCCGTGCGGATAGCCATGGCAGTCAGACCAGATACCGGGCTATATGCCCCTCGCCCCGCTGAGCTCGTGAAGGTGGATGAATTGACTCCGAGGGAGAAGGTCTTCGAGTTCAGGTTCAAGGATGGCAAAGCTCTGGGGCAGCGGCCTGGCCAATTTGCCGAGGTTTCAGTCATGGGCATCGGCGAGTCACCAATCTCCATCTCCTCATCCCCAACCAAAGACGGGACGTTCCAGTTGGCAATAAGAAATGTCGGCAACGTCACCAATGCCCTGCATGGCCTGGAAAAGGGAGCTATTGTGGGCGTTCGCGGCCCCTTCGGCAACGGCTTTCCACTAGAGGCTCTTGAAGGCAAGGACATGCTACTCATAGCTGGAGGTATCGGCCTCTTCCCCCTGCGGTCGCTAGTACAGTATGTTCTCGACCGCAGGAGTTCCTTCGGCAGAGCCGTCTTACTTTTCGGAGCCCGGTCACCAGCGGAGCGGCTGTTCGTGGATGAGCTTGCCGCCTGGAGCAAAAGCCCGGAGATTGAGTTCCATGAGACGGTGGATAGGGGAGACGAGAGTTGGCACGGTAACGTGGGAGTTATCACCACCCTTATCCCCAAAGTCGATATTGATGTTGGGAAAACCATGGCCGTGGTGGTGGGACCACCTATTATGTACCGGTTTGTCATCGGTGAGCTCAAGAAAAAAGATATTCCCGACGAGAACATAATCATGTCACTAGAGCGGAGAATGAAGTGCGGCGTGGGCAAGTGTGGACATTGCCAGATCAACGGTGTCTATGTGTGCCAGGAGGGGCCAGTATTCACTCTCGCCCAACTGAGAAATCTAAGGGAGGCAGTGTAATGAAACCAAAAGTAGCATTCTTTGATTTCACCGGTTGCGAAGGATGCCAGTTGGATGCACTCAATCTTACCGGAGAAGAACTTCTAGACCTGCTTAACGCGGTGGATATCGTCAATTTCAGGGAGGTCATGACAGAGAGGGACGATGACTACGATATTGCCTTTGTTGAGGGGAGCATAACCAGGGAGTCGGAGATAGCACGGCTGCAAAAAATACGTGACCAGGCTAAGGTTGTTGTCGCCCTCGGTGCCTGCGCCTGCATTGGAGGAATCAACTGCTTGAAGAACCACGTGCCGATGGAGGAGGCGCTCCGGACGGTCTACGGGAAAGATGCCAAGTACTACGATACCATTCCCGCCCGTCCGGCAAATGCGGTAGTTACCGTAGACTACTACGTAAGGGGATGTCCCCCAACCCCCACCGAGCTTCTGAAAGTGGTCAAGGCGCTGCTACTGAACAAGGCACCTGATATACCCGGCTACCCTGTCTGCGTCGAATGCAAGATGGCTGGCAATGTCTGTGTCTTTGAAAGAGGCATGACATGCCTCGGCCCAGTAACTAGAGCTGGCTGCAATGCCATATGTGTCACCAGCGGCCGGTTTTGTTGGGGCTGCCGCGGCTTGATCGATGACCCTAACACTGACTCGGAGAAAGATATACTCCAGAAATATGGCCTCACAGTAGACCAAGTGATAGACAAGTTTAAGATTTACAATACCTATGCGGAGGTGGCCAAGTGACACAGGTCAATATCAACGTTCATCAGTTGACCCGGGTCGAGGGGCATGGCAATATCGTGTTGAATGCCCGCGACGGTAAAATCGACGAGCTGAGATGGGAGGTTACCGAGTCACCTCGGTTGTTTGAGGTCATGCTTCGTGGCCGATACTACGTGGATGCTCCTCATATCGCCTCTCGAATCTGCGGCATCTGCTCGATTTCCCATACTACCGCATCGATACAGGCCACCGAAGCTGCTTTTGGCATCCAGCCATCAGAGCAAACCCTACTGCTGCGCAAGCTCCTTTACAACGCTGAAATCTTAGAGAGCCATATACTGCACATCCTCTTCCTTGCTGCTCCCGATTTCTTAGGCGTAGGCAGTGTCTTTCCCCTGGTGGAAACGCACAAGGACGTGGTGCTGATGGCGCTACGGTTAAAAAAGCTAGCCTACAATCTTGCTGAACTCCTGGCGGGCAGGAAAACCCATCCCATCTCTTGTATGGTGGGAGGCTTTGCCAAACTGCCCAAACTCGGCGAGCTTAAGGCCATTGAGGCCAGACTTGAGCAGGCCCTGAATGACCTTGATGCCACTGTAGGACTGTTCAAGACCTTGAGCATTCCTGATTTTGCTCGGGAGACGGAGTATATTGCCCTCAAAGACCCCAAGGAGTATGCCTTTATCAGCGGGCAAATAGCCTCCACAGACGCTGGAATCGCCCCTCTGGACAAATACCTCGAAGTGACCAATGAGTTCTGCGTTCCTCACTCCACCGCCAAGTACACCAAGAACAAGCGAGATTCGTACATGGTGGGAGCCTTAGCTCGCTTCAATAACAATCATGACCAACTCCTGTCTCGCGCCAAAACGGCGGCAAAGGAACTCGGCTTGAGTGCTCCCTGCCACAATCCTTTTATGATAACCGTGGCTCAGCTAGTTGAGTGTGTCCACGCTGTAGAGGAGAGTATCAGCCTTATTGGCCAACTTCTGACCAGGGGACTAAAGGAGGAGAACAACGGAGTGAAGGTCCGGGCAGGGAGGGGCATCGGAGCGGTAGAAGCGCCGAGGGGTATCCTGTTCCACGATTATACCTATGACAAGAACGGTACACTGACCAGCGCCAACTGCATTATTCCCACCAACCAGAACCACAACAACATCCAAAAAGATATGGAAGCTCTGGTGCCTACTATACTCAGTCGCCCCGAGGATGAAATTAGACACACTCTGGAGATGCTAGTCAGAGCCTATGACCCCTGTATTTCCTGCTCTGCGCATCTGTTAAGTCTGTCCTTCAAATAGGTCGTGGATCAAGCGCACCAGTCGGTCCCTGCTTGCAGGGCTGCGCTGAGCTCGGTGGCCTTAGTCGAAGGATACCTTCCTCGGCATCTGACAATGGTGACCCGCTGTCGTATTTAAGCCGGCTGGCTCTCCTGTGCGTCATAGACTGGCAGGTACACCCTGAAAGTGGTCCCCTTGCCTACCTCGCTGTCGACTTCTATCTTCCCCTGATGCCGCTGTATGATTCCGTAGGATACAGCTAGCCCTAAACCCACTCCCTTTACTTCCTTTTTGGTAGTGAAGAAGGGGGTGAAGAGTCTCTGGAGGTTTTCTTGAGGAATACCACACCCTGTGTCCTTAACCTCTATCTTAATCTGACCTCCGCTATCCGCTGAGGTATCGACAGTTAGCGTGCCTCCTTCAGGCATTGCCTGGATGGCATTCAGCATGAGATTGGTTCCGACCTGCTGAAGCTGGTCGGGATCAGCCATTACCTCGGGCAGAGTAGGGCTCAGGTTCTTCACCACCTCAACGTGTTGCATCTGGGCTGAATGGGCAACCAGACTAAAGGCTCGGTCGATGACCTCATTCAAGTTCACCAACCTAAGGGCCGGCTTTGATTCCCGGGCAAAATCCAGTAGATTTCGGATTATCCGACTGCTTCGCGTAAGCTCTGATTCCATCTTTGACAGGTAATCCAGGGCCTTTTCCTTGGCAAGTGTGTCGGCAGTCAGTTTCTTAGCTAGCAATTGAGTGTACACCAGGACGCCAGCTATGGGATTATTAACCTCGTGAGCAATAGATGCCGCTAGTTGCCCCAGGGAGGTTAGCTTCTCCATCTGGATCAAGTTCCTTTGAGTAGCCTCCAACTTGTCAACGACATATGGCCAGCACATAGTAGGCTCAGCCAGGCCTTGACACACAGCGATGGCCAGCTCCCGGCAGGAGCCGTAGCCACAGGCACCACAGTTCATCTGGGCTGCGGGATCTGCCTTGCCGATTTCTGCCAAAACAGCTTCAACATCCTCCTCTCTGGGGGCAGCCAGGCCGATAGCTTGAGCAGTAAACTTGCGGCTGAGGTCAATGTTAGCATACTCCTCGATATCTCTCTCCGTTTGTCCCGGGTCCGCCTCTCTCAGAGCATAGTTATTGATGATTTCACGGCGTTTGAAAACACTCAGGTCATTATCGATGACCGGCCCACTGATGCATCCCTCACAGAAGTGGAGACTGGTTAGCTTGGCCGTGATGTTGCCTTCGGCAAGCTCTCTAAGAATCTTCATCGCATCATCTTTGCCGCAGGCGGAAGTAACATCGTTTGACTGGATACTAGTCGAAAGCCCGGCTATCTCGACCAAGCCACCGCAGATACCAAACAGACGCCCGAGGTTGGGCTTGGGGCCGGAGAACTGTCCTTCCTCCTCGGCTTCAGGATGAATTCCCTTGGCAGCGAACATCTCCTTCAACTCGGCGAAGGTCAGGACGGCGTCTATGACACCAGCAACATTCCCATCCGCAGCCTCAGCTTTCTTGGCCACGCAAGAGCCGATGAAGACCGCCTTAGCCTCCGGGTTGTACTGCCATTTGATCACCCTACCCATAGCTATCATGGGTGAGACAATGGGTGCCAGATTGTCGATTAGCCGGGGATAGTACTTCTCGATGTAGGATACTATAGCTGGACAAGGTGATGAGAGATAAGCCTTACCATCGCTCCTATCTAACAAGCGCGCGTACTCTCGGCAAACAAGCTCGGCACCGAAGGAGTCCTCAATCACCTCACTGAATCCCAGTTTCTTGAGAGCAGTGGCAAGCTGTCGCGGTTGAACCTCGGGGAAAGCAGCCGGAAACGTGGCAGAGAGGAGGGCAATTACCGGTGACGATTGCCCCAGTAGCTGCCAGACTGCCCCAACGTCGCTCTCCACCCGCTTTGCCTTTGGGACGCAAACCCGGACACAGTTGCCACAGGCAATGCAGCGTTCCCTGATTATCTCGGCCAAGCCCTCTCTTACCCTAATTGCCTTGGCCGGGCAGTCACGCACACAGGCATAACATCCCTGGCATTTCTCTCTATCGGTGTAAATCATACTAGCGCGGCCCTCCTTACCACAGCATGTCTGGTTCAGAGCCTAAGCCCGAGCTGCCCCGCGACCAGCGGTTCAATAGCTACCAAGCCAAAGCTGCGAAACATGATGCGTTCACCTATACGTATTATAGGGTCTCAGTAAGTGGACTTCAAGCTCCTGGAGAGTAGTCTCCCCTAGTACTGACGTGACTCAGTCAGCTTAAGCAGCAAAGGAGCCCGCATATCCGAGCTATCACCCCTTCAGTCTCCTAGATAGGTCTCCTCCGGAGAAGATTAGCCTAGCGTCAGAGTCTCCACCTACAACAAGTGATGAACAACTGGACAATGGGTCCATGACTGCTTTCCAGCAGGTCAGCCAAGGGGAAGCCGGCAGCTGGCTTCGTGGCGCGGTCTAGATCGAGGCTATCCCACCACATCCGGGTAGACGCTTTGGCACGACAATTGCCCCCAAAGCTCAGGAGATGCTGACGGAGTCTCTTAACAACCAGACGTTTTGCCTCTATGGCTCGGAGAGCGCTCTTGGCCACCGTCGTCACCATGGGTTCTTTCGACTCCGGGAGTGCCAGTTTGATGACATCACGCAAAGTGGTAAGGAAAAGGCTGCCAAGTTGGCCCCCCAGCCTGGAACATTGCGTACCAGCCACGAACGAGAAACGGCCTCGGGGTAAGCACTAGACAGGGCCAGAGTGCTCTGGAGCCCGAGGAGGATTAATGAACTGGTTCGGATAGATGGGTGACACCGCCTCACCACCATGTCCTTGGCAACCACCAAGGGCCAAATCAAGTGCCGCCGTTTCTCATAGTCCTCCCTCCCCCGGCGGGAGGGAGTCAGAGAGAGGGGGAAGCCTTCTACCATCCTCACCCCAGCCCTCTCCCAGCAAGGGAGAGGGAGAACATTCAGAGATCCATCGCGGAGTTTCCCTTCGTGAGCCGAAGCTCTGAACGCAGTGATACCAGATCCTTCGGTGGGCTCTGCCAGGACTGAAGACAGCGAACGGGCTCACAGCAAGCTCTGAAGGCATGTTGCCAAATACGTGAAAGCACACCAGCGATGTCACCAACGTACTGGAGACCGCACAGCAATTGATTGCTAAGGCGTAAAGCAATAGAGTATAATGATTCGACAAACGCGAGCAATCTGAGGACATAATACTAGGAGGAAAAACGATGGAAGCAAAGAAAAGGAAGATCCTCATAGTAGAAGACGAGGCCGTGGTGAGAGAATCCCTGCGCGACTGGCTTTTGGAGGATGGGTATGATGTTGAAGTTGCCGAAGACGGGGAGGAGGCTCTGAAGAAAATCAAAGAGGAAGAGTTCGGGGTCATTGTCCTTGATCTAAGGCTGCCAGGTGTTGATGGTCTGCAAGTATTCGAGGAAGCCAAAGAGCTTAGACCCGAGACTAAAGGGGTCGTCGTCACTGCCTACCCCTCCAAAGATACACTGGAAAAGGCGAAAAGGCTGGGGCTCCTCGATTATCTACCCAAACCCTTCAAAGTTGAAGACCTGGAGAAGATAATCGGCGGAGCGCTGGGGGAATTAGAAGAAAAAAAAAGCGATAAGGAACATGTCTGGCTAGAGCTTGGGGCTGTTTCTTTTCGACTGTGCGATCGCAATTACGAATGTGGCTCATGCGCCTTTGCACAGGACATACAAGATAGACTTGGAACCATAGCGGTCATTGGTGAGGATGAGGTCGAGAGGCTTAAGCAGTTACCCGCCAGCCAGAGACTGTGCCGGTATTCGTCAGTGCATTTTGTCCACAAGGAGAAGCCGGGCTCAAGCTGACTCTGGCTTCCTGGTAGCACATGAAGGGATCCTCAGTCAGGTCCCGTTGACACTCCCCCTCGTTAAATGCTAGCCCCAGCGAGGCTCCGAGGTTTAGACAGAGAGACAGCCTCAGGTCAGGCTGAGGCAAAGGCGCAGACGTCAAATCATCCGACCGTGTAACCAACCTTGGCGCACGTGTCGAAGCATTTAAGTAGGTAACCGCGCAAGAGGGCATTGACAACACTCTTGCCAGATTGGTATTATGGTAGCCTGTTGCCATGATAGAAAGGCGGTTCGTTTCGTATAGGTAGAGTTATGTGCTCTAGCGCACATAACTATCTTTTTTGTACCATACCTTTTGGTGACAGTTACCAAAGAATGAACCTAAGCAGGAGGCCAACATGGAACCGAAGATTGGTGTTTATGTATGTCATTGCGGGAGCAATATTGCCGGCACGGTAGATGTTGAGCAAGTAGCCGAATATGCCCGAAGCCTGCCGTGGGTGGAGGTGGCCCGCGACTACAAATTCATGTGTTCTGACCCAGGGCAGGACCTCATAAAGAATGATATCAAGGAGCTAGGCGTCAGCCGGGTAGTGGTAGCCTCGTGCTCCCCACAGATGCATGAGCCAACCTATCGCCGTGTTCTGCAAGAATCCGGGCTTAACCCCTATTTCTTCGAGATGGCCAACATTCGAGAGCATTGCTCCTGGGTAACTGAAGACCACCAGCAAGCTACCCAAAAGGCCAAAGCCCTGGTAAGTGCTGCGGTACGGCGTGCTTACTATCACCAGGCTTTAGAAGTCAAAGAGGTCCCAGTCAACCCGAACACCGTGATCGTTGGTGCAGGTATCGCCGGCATCCAGGCTGCTTTGGAAATCGCTGATTCCGAACACAAAGTCTATCTTGTGGAAAGGGAACCGAGCATCGGCGGACATATGATCCAGTTGGACAAGACCTTCCCCACTTTGGACTGCTCTGCCTGTATATTGACGCCGAAGATGAGCTTGGCAGGATCTCATCCCTATATAGACTTGATGACCTATAGCGAAGTGGAGGATGTTTCCGGGTTTATTGGTAGCTGGAAAGTGAAGGTTAGGAAGAAAGCAAGATATGTGGACATCGCTAAATGCACTGCCTGTGGTGAATGCGCCAATGTATGCCCTGTGGAAGCGCCCTCTGAGTTTGATCTCGGCCTGGGCAAGAGGAAGGCAGTCTACAGGCCCTTCCCGCAGGCTGTCCCCGGTGCTTTTGTCGTAGATAAGAGAGGACAGTCACCCTGTAGAATTGCTTGCCCGGCCGGCGTCAATGCTCAGGGTTACGTAGCCCTCATCTCCCAAGGCAAATTCAAGGAAGCCCTGGAGGTGTTCCGCAGGACTATGCCTTTTGCTGGGGCCTGTGGACGGGTGTGCACACATCCCTGCGAGGGAGAGTGCGAACGAGGCAACGTTGACCAACCCATAGCTATCAGGTCTCTGAAGCGCTTTATGGCTGACTATGAGCTAAAGGCAGGCAGAGAAAAGGCAACCCCAGCCAAGAAAACAGAAGAGGGAAAAGTAGCCATCGTCGGCTCCGGGCCCAGTGGCCTAGCTTGCGCCTACGACTTGGTCCGACAGGGATATCCAGTTACGGTGTTTGAAGCCGCCGCAAAGGCTGGCGGCCTTCTGCGCTACGGCATTCCTGAGTATCGATTGCCCAAGGAGATAGTGGATAACGAGATTGGATATGTGCAAGAGCTGGGTGTGGAGATTAAGACAAATACTCCGGTGAAAAGCTTTGGCGAGATTTTCAACCAGGGCTACAAAGCGATTTTCTTGGCTGCAGGTGCCAGCGTCAGCCAGAAGATGGGTATTCCCGGCGAAGACAGCGCAGGGGTAATCCACGCCCTTGATTTCCTGAAGCAAGTCAACTCCGGCGCCAAGGTTAGCCTGGGAAACAAAGTGGCAGTTATTGGTGGCGGCAACGCGGCTGTTGATGCTGCTCGAGTGGCTCTGCGCCTCGGAGTCAAAGAGGTAACTGTCGTCTATCGTCGGTCTCGGGCTGAGATGCCAGCCGTCCCCACCGAAATTGAGGAAATGGAGCATGAAGGCGTAAACATCCACTTTCTGGCAGCGCCCGTGAAGGTAATATCCAAGGACAACCGAGTAACCGGTATACAATGTATCCGTATGGAATTGGGCGAAGCTGATGCCAGCGGTCGGCGACGGCCAGTGCCAATCAAAGGCTCAGAATTTGACATAGACGTTGACAACGTGCTTATCGCCATCGGGCAGGCAGTGAACAGGGAGCTGCTGCCCAAAGAGCTAGCCTTCACCAGCTGGGGAACGGTAGTTGTTGACCCGGTTACACTGCAAACTAACATAGATGGCATTTTCGCAGGCGGCGACGTGGTCGCTGGCCCGGCTGATGTTGTCACTGCTGTGGCTGCGGGCAAGGAAGCAGCCATTTCCATGGACCGTTATTTGCGTGGCGCTGAACTCAAGGAGGGCAGAGTGGACACCCGGGAAAGGGTTAAGGATGTACCCAAAGAGGGAGTGGCACCGAAGGAAAGAGCAGTCATGCCCACACTTGAGTTGGGCAAACGGTCTGGCTCCTTTGCTGAGGTGGACCTGGGCTTTGACGAGAAGACGGCTATCGAAGAAGCCAGCCGCTGTCTGAACTGCGGCGGGTGCTGCGAGTGCCTTGAGTGCATCAAGGCCTGCGAGCGTGAGGCCATTAACCACGACATGAAAGAGGAGTCCGTCGAGTTAGAAGTAGGTAACATAATTGTGGCTACTGGCTATGAGCTCTTCGATCCAACTCCGTTGACGCAATATGGATATGGCCGCTTAGACAATGTCATCACCAGTCTTGAATTCGAACGGCTAGTCAATGCCGCCGGACCAAGTGGTGGTAAGATATTGCTTAAAGACGGCGACGAGCCAGAGAGCGTTGCCATCATCCACTGCGTCGGTAGCCGTGACGAAAATTACCACGAATATTGCTCTAGAGTGTGTTGCATGTATTCTATGAAGTTCGCCCATTTAGTGAGAGAGCATGTTCCGGGGGCCACGGTGTATGAATTCTACATTGATATCAGAAGCCCGGGGAAAGGCTTTGAGGAATTCTACAACCGCGTCCTTCGAGAAGGTACCGTCTTCTTCAGAGGCCGTCCCGGCGAGGTAACCGATGTCGCTGAAACCCCTGAAGAAAAAGGAAAGCTGGTTGTCCAGTTTGAAGATACTCTGGTCGGTCGCCAGCGCCGCGTCCCTGTCGATATGGTTGTCTTAAGCTGCGGGATGGAGCCGCAACGGGACGCCCTGGAGGTCGCCAGGCTCTTCTCTATCAGTGCCGACAAGGATGGCTTCTTCATAGAGAAGCACCCTAAGCTTGACCCGGTAGCGACAATGACTGACGGTGTCTTCGTTGTCGGCTGTTGCCAGGGTCCTAAAGACATACCAGACACCGTAGCACAGGCTTCAGCGGCTGCAGCTCGAGTTCTGGCCTTAATCAGCAAGGGCAGGGTGGAGATTGAGGCAGCCACTGCTGTTATTGATGAAGAGAAATGCTCCGGCTGCCGGATTTGCGAACTGCTTTGCCCATATGGTGCTATCTCTTTCATTGAAGACAAGAAGGTATGTCAAGTTAACGAAGCTTTGTGCAAAGGCTGTGGCACCTGCGCTGCCGCTTGCCCAAGCGCAGCCATTACTCATAAGCACTTTACCACCGAGCAAATCATGGCAGAAATCGAAGGCATTCTGGTGTAGTTGTTGGCTCACCGAAATCGAAGTCAAAAAAGGAGGCTTCAACGATGGGGAAAAATGGCCGTAGAAGTTTTCTCGAAGAGGTAGCCGTTATACCTGGAAACGAGAAGATAAGGGAGTGTATCCAGTGCGGAGTCTGCAGCGGCTCCTGTAGCACAGCCGCCCACTGGGAATACCCGCCGCGGAAGATTATTGCTATGGTGCGCTCCGGTTTGCGTGATGATGTTTTGTCTAGCAACTCCATATGGTTTTGTGTTTCTTGCTACCTCTGCACAGCACGCTGTCCCCGAGATATCAAGCCAGCGAATATTATGCACGCCTTGGAGTCATTGGCACTTAAGGAGAGTTACAAGCCACCAAGCCGTACACCAATTATGTACAGAAGCTTTGTCGACTCCATTGAAGGCAATGGGCGCGTTTATGAGCTTGGCTTCATGCTTAAGTATTATCTCAGAACTAACCCCCTGGCTGCGATCAAGATGCTTCCCATGGCCCTAAGCCTGCTGAGCCACGGTCGCATGCCGCTGATGCCCGAGAAGGTGAAGGGCAAAGGTGAAGTGAAGACCATCCTGGAAAAAGTCAGAGCCGGAGGTGCTCAGTGAAATACTACGCTTATTACCCAGGCTGCTCTATGAAAGCGACAGGAGTTCCAATAGAACTCTCCGCACTGGCAATTGCCAAACCTTTGGACATGGAGTTACTCGAAATAGAGGATTGGACTTGTTGTGGTTCATCCCCTTTCGGCGGTGTAAACAAAGTTGAAGCTATTAGTATCGCCGCCCGCAATCTGGCTCTGGCAGAGAAGACTGGCTTGGATTTGGTCACCCCTTGCAGTTCTTGCTACATAGTCTTGAGTGAAGCAGCTTCGCTCATAAAAGAGAACCCTCAACTGGCAGCTACAGTAAGAGATGCATTAGCTGCCGTTGGTCTTGAATACCAAGGGACTGTGCGCGTCCGCCATCTTGTCGAGGTTCTGTTTAACGATATCGGCACCGAGGCCATGGCTGCCAAGGTTATGAAACCTCTCGACGGACTCAAAGTAGCCTGCTATTACGGCTGTCAACAAGTGCGTCCCAAATATGGCTTCGATGACCCGGAGATGCCCCAATGGCTTGACCTAATGGCAGAGAGTCTCGGAGCGGAGCCGGTTCCTTTCCCGTTTAAAGCTCGTTGCTGTGGCAGTTCGGCCGTTACGTCACAAGCAGACGTGGCCTTGGAGCTAATTAACAAGCTTTTAGCTAACGCTTCAGCCAATGGAGCACAGTGTATTGCCAGCACTACCTGTCCACTGTGTCATACCAACCTTGATGCTTGCCAGGGCATGGCTAGAAGGCGATTCAAGGCAAGCTACAATCTGCCTGTTCTGGCCATTACCCAGCTAATCGGCGCCGCTCTTGGGCTTGATTACAAAGCCCTGGGATTGGACAAAAACGTTGTATCACCCAAGAAGGTATTAGCACCTTATATGTCGAAAGCTCAGGAGGTAAAGATATGAGCTGGGAACCCAAGATAGTTGCTTTCTTCTGCAATTGGTGTTCCTACAGAGGTGCTGACCTGGCTGGTACCTCGCGGATCAAGTATCCGCCCAATGCAAGAGTAATAAGGGTGATGTGCTCGGGAAGGGTCGATGAAAGGCTAATATCAAAAGCTTTTGCCCTGGGTGCCGACGGCGTCCTGGTGTGTGGCTGTCACCCGGGAGATTGCCACTACCTAAGGGGTAATCTCACGGCTCGAAGGAGAGTCACAGGTTTGAAACCCTTCTTTGAAGCCATAGGCATCGGCAGTGACCGACTGCGACTGGAGTGGGTTGGAGCGCCTGAAGGTGGGAAGTTAGCTGATACGATTACCAGCTTTACCGAGACCATAAAGCAGTTAGGGCCTAGCCCATTGAGAAGGAGTCAAGATGAGCATTGAATACGTGCCTACAATATGTCCGTATTGTAGTTGCGGCTGTGGCATCTATTTGGTAGTTAAAGACGGCAGGATAGTAGGCCAAGAGCCGTGGAAGGAGCACCCAGTAAATGAAGGGGCGAACTGCCCTAAAGGTAAGAACGCCTATCAGTACATCTATAGTGAAGACAGATTAAAGCTGCCGCTGGTGAGAAAGAACGGGACCCTCCAAGAAACCCCTTGGGAGGAAGCGATGGACCTTGTCTCGTCTAAGCTAAAGGAAGCTACGCCGGAGAACTTTGGCTTTATCGCCTCATGTAGGAACAGTAACGAGGATGCCTATGTAATGCAGAAGTTTACCCGAGTTGTAATGGGCACCAACAATATAGAATACTGCGGCAGATTGTGCCATTCGCCAGCGGCGGCTGCTCTAATTCCTGCCATGGGCTCAGGGGCAATGCAGATCTCTCAGCCTGAAATTGAGCTTGCCGATTGCATATTTCTTGCTGGGGTTAATCTCCAGGAGACCTTCCCCATGATAGCACGCAGGGTATTCAGAGCCAAAGCCAGAGGAGCGAAGGTTATCTATACTGATCCCAGGAAGACAGCTACCGCCAGGTATCTGGCTGATATTCACCTGCAACTGAGGTCGGGCACAGATGCTGCCCTCCTGAGCGCTATGATGAGCATTATCATCGCTGAGGGGCTGGAGAATAAGGAGTTTATTGCCTCAAGAACCATTGGCTTCGACGAATTGCGCGATTCCCTGTCCTCCGTAGACTTGAAGCAGGCGGAGGAGATCACCGGTATACCTCTCGAGAAAATCAAAGAGGCAGCAATCACCTATGCCAAGGCAGAGAGGAGTTGCATCCTCTACGACCAGGGTATGTCCCAACATTATGTTGGCACTGACAACGTTAGGATTCACGCTAACCTGGCTCTCCTCTGCGGGCATGCTGGTAAGTCAGGGAGCGGAGTGAACTCAATGAGGGGGCAGATAAACGGTGAGGGCAGCGGAGATATGGGCTGCCTATGTGTTTTCTACCCTGGATTTAAGCGTGTCGGTGAGGAATCGGCAAAGTTCTTTGAGGAGGCATGGGGGGTGAGCAACCTGCCCACTAAGCCTGGCGTTACTTATATCGACATGCTGTATAAGTGCCCCTACCTCTATATCGTAGGGGGAGACCCGATGATGGTGGTGCCCGATGTTAATAACCTAAAGAAGGCTTTAGAGAAGGCTACTTTCCTCGTGGTACAGGAGATATTCCCTACTGAGATAAGCAAGCTGGCCCATGTGGTACTGCCGGCGGCCACGTGGGTGGAGAGGGAGGCTACCCATACCTGGATAGACAGACGAGTGCAAAAGATCAATAAGGTCGTTGAGCCGCCCGGTGAGGCTAAGCCTGACTGGTGGATCATATGCCAACTGGCAGCAAGAATGGGCTACAAAGACAAATTCAGCTTCACGTCAAGTGAGCAGATATTCGAGGAGATAAGAAGCTGTGTCCCCCAGTACAAGGGGATAAGCTACGAACGACTCGAGAATACAGTAGGAGGGATTCACTGGCCTTGTCCTACAGAGGATCATCCGGGCACGCCTACCATGTTCTTGGAGAAGTTTAACACCCCTGATGGCTTAGGGCACTTTCAGGTGGTGGACTATAAACCCCCGGCAGAAGTGCCAGATGAAGAATATCCCTACTTTCTAACTACCG
>CAZTRR010000020.1:19980-23857 GCA_964616785.1 uncultured Dehalococcoidales bacterium | reverse complement strand
CGTGCTAGACGGGGAGCTAGCGGTGCCCTGTACCCGAGATCCGCTATAGCGGGGTCGAATTCCGGCTCGAGGTTTTTGTCTTTTGGGACTGCTCCTGTAAAGCGGTGTTGAAGGCTGGGTCTTGCGCGGCGGAGGGCCATGAACCCCGTCAGGTCCGGAAGGAAGCAGCGGTAAGTGGCACTCTCCGGGTGCCGCAAGGCTACCTGGCTGGAGCTGGCTAGCTGGAGTAAGCTGGGGGGCAGGATCGACAGTCGGTGCACGGCCCATGTGAATAAAACTGAGGTGAGATGAGAAATGAACCTGGATTTGGCTGGCAAGACGGCGATTGTGACGGGCGGCGGCTCGAATATCGGTCGGGGCATTGTCCTGGCTTTTGCTAGGGAGTCGTCGAACGTGGTGATTGCCGACATAGATGATGTTCAAGGAGAAAGAGTAGCCAGAGAGGCTAACGCTTTGGGTGGGAAGGCCATAGCGATTAATACCGATGTTACCGATGTTGACTCGGTAGCCGCCATGGTGAAGAGGACGCTGGAAGAGTTCGAGGGAATCGATATACTGGTCAACAGCGTTGGCTGGGTTATAGACCGACCGTTTGTTGAGAAGCCGAGGGCTGAGTGGGAGAAGGAAGTGAGTATCAATTTCTGGGGAGTCATAAACTGTATCAGAGCGGTTTTGGACCATATGATCGAGCGGAGACATGGCAGGATCATCAGTATTGGCTCCGACGCTGGCAGGATGGGCGAATACAGAGAGGCAGTCTATGCCGGGTGTAAGGGTGGGGTTATGGCGCTATCCAAATCCCTGGCCAGGGAGCTGGGCCGCTATGGCATAAATGTTAACGTCCTTTGCCCTGGCGTTACCGTACCGGAAAGTCCGGAGCATGCCGGCGAACTGAGTATGTGGAAAGGTGAAATGGCTGAAGTGTTTACGCCAGAGGCGCAAGAGAAAGCAGTCAGAGCATATCCCTTGCGCAGGCTCGGGAAAGCTGAAGACATAGCCAGTGCTACTGTCTTCCTGGCTTCGGATGCGGCCAGCTTCATAACTGGACAGGTCATCAGCGTTAGCGGTGGCTACACCATGATGTAGGCAGGAGACTGCAAATGGGAGACAGGATTGAAATCAGTGACTGCTCTTGGGCTAGTTGCTTATGAATGGAGACGCTATTATGGAGTTCGAAGATATTATCTATGACAAGAAAGAAGGTGTGGCCAGGATAACCATAAACCGGCCAAAACAGTACAACGCTTTCACCGCGCAAACGCTTCAAGAAATGATACAGGCTTTTATGGATAGCTGGACTGACGCTACGGTGGGGGTAGTGGTTCTTACCGGTGCCGGTGATAAGGCGTTTTGTACTGGTGGTGACCAAACAGTCCGGGAAATCGGCGGCTATACCGGATTTGGGGCTGGGCTCAGTCTGGTAGATGCTCACTCTTTTCTTATACAGACTATCAGGGCGATTCCGAAGCCTGTGATTGCTATGGTGAATGGGTATTCTATTGGTGGTGGGAATGTTCTGCAGGTAGTCTGCGACCTGTCAATAGCTTCTGAGACGGCGCGGTTTGGCCAAGCTGGGCCGAGAGTCGGCAGTTTTGACGCTGGGTTTGGTTCAGCTTATCTGGCTCGTGTGGTGGGAGAGAAGAAAGCCAGAGAAATCTGGTACCTTTGCCGCCAGTATAGCGCCCAGGAGGCTTTGGAGATGGGTCTGGTGAATAAGGTGGTTCCCCCGGATAGGCTTGCCGAAGAAGTGGATGTGTGGTGCCAGGAGTTGTTGGCTAAGAGCCCCACCTCACTTGCAGTTCTCAAAGCCTCGTTCAACGCTGATTCGGATAGTATCTTGGGTATCCATCGTATGGCTAATCCTTTCTTACTTAACCTCTATTATGGCACAGAGGAATCCATGGAGGGGCGGAACGCTTTCGTCGAGAAGAGGAAAGCTGACTTCTCGAAGTTCAGGAAATCGGAGACAGGATGAAAGCTATTGATGTTCATGTTCCCCCGAACACAGCTGTCTCTTCCCGTGATGGTCTGTGGGGTATTGAGGTAACACGAAGTCTTTGCGAACATCTCCGACTATCCTGAGATGTCGGTGAGGCGGTGGCTTGAGGAATTCGGCGGCCGAGGCCATAAGCCAGAGGTTATTGAGAAGGTTCTGTACGAGAATGCCCAGAGGATTCTGAATCTTCCGGTTTAGAGGCGTCCAGTATCAGGAGATTCAAAGGCTTTAAGTGCCCAGGAGAGCGAGTTCACCCTCGGTTCAAGTCAAGAAGCTGCTTCGCCAGTCTGGCCTTACAGCCAAGAAAGGGCTGGGGCAACATTTCCTTATAGATGAAGCAATCTTGACGACCATCGTCGAAGCTGCTGAGCTCGCCCCAGAAGATGTTGTAATTGAGGTGGGCCCAGGTCTGGGCATACTGACTGCTGAGCTGGCTAGACGGGCCGGCAAAGTCATCGCCGTAGAAGTTGATTCAAAGCTGGCTTCCCTGTTGAAGCGCAGGCTAGCTTCTGCGTCCAACGTCGATGTGATCAATGCTGACATACTCGAAGTACGCCGCTCACAGCTATTGCAGGGACGAGACAACTATAAGGTGGTGGCTAACCTACCCTACTACATTGCTTCGCCTATCTTGCGTTACTTCGTCGAAGCTGCCCCAAAGCCCTCCCTGATGGTAGTGATGGTTCAGAAGGAAGTTGGTGAGGCTATTGCTGCCAGTCCCGGCAAGATGAGTCTGTTGTCGGTTAGCCTGCAGGTATACAGCCGGCCGAGGATTGTCTCCTATGTGCCGTCGCAGTGCTTCTATCCAGCACCGAAAGTGGACTCAGCCATCCTTCGTTTCGATATGCTTCCAGAGCCAGCGGTGAGGGTTGCTGATATTTACAGCTTTTTCGAGACGGTCAGGTGTGGGTTTAGCTCACCGCGCAAGCAGTTGCGCAACTCGCTGGCTCACGGCCTGGGAGTGGAGCCGGCGGAGGCTACCTCTTTGCTGGAGGAAGCCGGCATAGAACCTCAACGCCGGGCTGAGACACTCGGCCTTGAGGAGTGGGCCAGGTTGCATGAAGCCTGGACAGCTTCAAGACAGGACAGTACGCCATGCTGACCGCGCTAGCGCCGGCCAAGCTCAACCTTGTCCTCGAGGTTCTAGGCAAGCGCAGTGACGGCTATCACGAAATCCGTAGCCTGGTGCAAGCAGTCAGTCTCTGCGACGTCCTGTCTTTCGAGCCAGCCGAGCACGTTTCTCTGGGGTGCACTGAGCCGAGTTTGCAGTCTTCTGACAACTTGGTAGTTCAGGCGGCTGAAGTGCTCAGGGAAGTCAGTGGTTGTGGAAGAGGGGTCAAGATTGAACTTGAGAAGCGAATCCCCTGGAATGCTGGTCTGGGTGGTGGCAGCAGCGATGCGGCCGCTGCTTTACTGGCCCTCAACAGGCTTTGGGAATTAGGCCTGGCCACATCAGACTTGGTTGGCCTGGCGGCCAGGCTTGGCTCGGACGTCTCCTTTTTCATTCATGGCGGCACAGCCCTGGTACAGGGGAGAGGTGAGGAAGTGACGCCTTTGCCAGCTTCCTCGCCACGCTGGTTCGTCTTGTTACTGCCACCTTTGACCAAACCGCCTCGTAAGACCCATCAGCTTTACTCACGGCTGGATGCCCGCCATTTCACCGGCGGGGAGCTTGCTGCCAGGGCTGCGGAGGCCTGCTCTCAGGGCAAGCCGGTCAGCGCTTCCATGCTATTCAATGCCTTCGATGAGGTAGCCTTTGATGCCTTCCCCGGGCTTGAAGAGTTCTGGAAGCGCTTGCAGCAAGCTGGCGCCCTGGATATCCATCTTGCTGGCTCAGGCCCGGCGCTCTTTGCTCCTGTGGATGGTGAGGCTGAGGCTGAG
>CAZTRR010000020.1:0-19880 GCA_964616785.1 uncultured Dehalococcoidales bacterium | reverse complement strand
AAAACTCGCTCCGGATAGTCCTCCTTCAGGATTAGCTCCAGCTCGTGGCTTATGCGGTCGCCGCTGATGGTATCGAGCATGGCTGCATCGCGACGGACCAGTTCACCTGTTCGTGGCTCGAACTTGAACCCCAACCTTTGCTCGTAGCGGAGCCCCCGCAGGATTCGGGTAGCATCGTCGATGAAGCTATTCGGGTGCAGGACACGGACCAGGCCGCGGCCAAGGTCCTCTTTTCCATGGTAGGGGTCAATCAGCTCTCCGAACCGTTGGGGGTTAAGGCGCAGGGCCATGGCATTGATTGAGAAGTCCCTGCGGCGCAGGTCGTCGGTGAGGCTCCCCGGCTGGATGGTCGGCAGGGCGCCGGGGTGGACGTAGGTTTCGCGCCGCGCCGTCGCCAAATCAAGGCTGAAATCAGGGTAGGTCAGCTTGGCGGTGCCAAAGCGAGAGTGGACTGTTAGCTTCGCCTGGCTGCCTTTGGCCAGCTCCTTGGCTAGTTTAATGGCGTCGCCTTCGACCACCAGGTCCAGGTCGAAGTTGGCGCGACCCAGAAACAGGTCGCGCACGGCACCGCCGACAAGATAGACCTGCTGCTCCAGTTCGCTGGCCTCTTTGCCGGCAATTTTTGCCAGCGCTAGAACTGGCGGCGGCAGGTATTCTTCAAGTTGAGATGAGAAATTCTCAATCATGATTAGCCCCCGTCTTCAAGCTGTCATAGGCTATTTCGGTTGCTCATTTATTGAAAGGAGGCTGCAATATGCTGATGAGGAAATGTTCGAACATTGTTCGTTTTCGCGCGTCAGTGACCTCTGCACAACGAACCAAGTAATTATCAATCTCTTGCGGATAACTGGAAAACAACTTCAGCATTCCTTTGAGGTCCGACTTCGTATCAATACTACGATGGTCACGAAGCCGTTCGATGACTGACTTGGTACGTGTCTTCCCTACATATACAATCTCACTATCATGAGGAACGCTAATTGCGTAGACACCTTCTAGGTTGAATCGGGATGGCCTGTTTGTTAAGACATCATGAATCGCAAGGGGATCGGTAGAAAGCAACTCAAATAGTTGGCTACGAAACTCGGAAACCCGACCACAGTATTCTTTTGCCTCCATAAGCATTCTTCTCTTCAGATTTCACATTGCCTGTATCAGCCAACATATATGAATTCCGCGCTTGGCTGATCCGTTCTGGCTTTTGGAATTCTACTGCTTGACGCACGGACGGTCAAGGCCGTGTACTCATCCAGTAGATTCGTGACACATCTCTCTTCTTTCAGGTTCGTCCACTCCTTGCTCTCCCTTGAAGGGAGAGAGCTGGGGTGAGGGTGACAGTGACACGCAGTTTCGTCCTCCGCTGTCTCCTTATTGGTTATACTGCTTTGAACCGTGGTTGTCAGGTCCCTGACCTGACAATATTGGTGGGGATTTGTTGAATTGCTCACGCTGAAGGAATATGCCGGGATTGTTATTCAAAACCTGGATTTTCCCGGTGGGAAATTGAAATTCGAGCTGGGAGCATATTAGTGAGGTCAGGTCTGGGGACCTGACACTCACAAAACGAATTTTCCCTCTTCCTGTGTCTTCCACCCCCGAGCGGCGGGAGAACTGCATAGAGGACTTGTCCCCGCGTCTGGGGGGTGGAGTGTGGGCAGGCACGTTATTCGGTGACCTTGCTGTGTTGTTCGAGGATCTTACCGACTCAAAAGGAAGCTAAATCTCTTCTTTCCGGTTGGGGAACCTGGGGTTTCCTTTCATGAATCTTCCATCGTCTCTTGTCTTGCGCAGCTTATGAATCTCCTTTGTAAGCCATCCCGTCCGGCTGACCTCCCCAATGTCGAACTCCGGGACATAGGGTTTGATGTCGAGAAGCGGCGTGCCGTCCACCATGTCTACCCCTCGAATATGTAGTGTGTCCCCTTCGACTCTGACGAGGCGTACGGTTGAGATACCGATGGGATTGGGGCGGGCGGGTGCCCGCGTGGCAAATACTCCCCGCAACTGGTTGTCCATGTATGGCTTCAGCCTCAGTGTCCACCCCCTGGACAGGTGGAAAAGGTATATCAGGACAATGTGCGAAAACCCCTCGATGTCCTTGAGACCTTCCACGTACTCGGGGAATACCTCCACAGTCCCCTCAATGTCCCTGGCACTGGCTGCTTGTATGGGCGTGCCGTGGGGCTGTGTGAACGGGGAATGGATGATTCCTATCGGCTTGAATCTAGTTTCACTCATGCTCTCCTGCCTTTCCAAGCTTGCCCAACGCCTCCCCGCTGGTGGAACCCAATCGCTCGTTATAGGCATGGTCAGGGCCGCCACGTGCCACGAATCCACAAGCCAGGAACTGGAGGAACGTCATAATCAGCCGGTGAACTCCTTGCCTCCGAAGAGACTGCGGGCAATAATGAGCTTGGAGACTTCTTGGGTGCCATCCCCGGTGTGCCAGCCAAGGATATCCCTGAGCCTTTGCTCAAATGGGAGGTCGGTGGTATAACCGTAGTGCCCGTGGGCCAGGAGACACTTGCGGACTATGTCAAAACAGATTTCCGGTACCCACCATTTACACATGGCTCCCTCCACCGAGTGCCGGACATCCTTGTCAGCCATCCACAGTGTCTTATAGCAAAGAAGGCGGGCTGCCTCCAGCAAGGTGTAACCTTCAGCCAGGGCAAAACTAATAGCCTGGTATCTGGAGATGGGTTTCCCCGAGACCTCTCGTTTCTTGGCGTATTCCACCGTCTCATCTATTGAAGCCCGAGCTGGACCAGCACACAGTAGCCCGATAAGAGCTCGGTTCGTATCATAAAGCTCGGCAGCGTGTTCGAAACCCCTCCCTAATGCACCTATCAAATAGTTGGAGGGTATGTGCACATTATCAAAGTGAACCACTCCCCTTGGTGTTCCGTGAGTTCCCATATCATCCCAGAGCTCAGGGGCGCTTACACCAGGGAGACCACGTGGTACCAGGAAACTACTAAATGCCCAGACTGACTTCTGATTTTCAGTTCTTGCCCACACGATGTAGGCATCTGCGACACCGGCGAAGCTTACAGAGTTCTTACAGCCATTGATCACCCAACCGTCCTCGGTTCTGGTAGCCGTGGTAGCAATATTAGCGAAGTCGGACCCAGTCCCCGGCTCCGTAAAGCAGATGCTGGCTACTTTCTCACCGGCTGCCATACCGTCCCGAAGAGGTCCTGCCACTTCCTCAGGGACACCTTCCAGGCGGTAGATCCCGTAAGGTATAGCCGTGAACAGAATAGGGAAGGCGCAGTTGAAATCCGCGTAGGCGATTTCTTCTATGGCAATCCCCGTGCTCACGAAATCCACAAGATGCTTGGCAAGACCTAGCTGGGCGAACCGGCGCACAATAGGCCAAGGGTATTTTCTCTCTCTATCCCATTCCTTGGCCCGGGGCACGATCTCTTTGCGGGCGAAGTCCCTTATGGTCTGGCGAAGCGTCTCCTGTTCCTCAGTAAAGCCGAAGTCCACGTCTGTTCACCTCCTCCTCTGACAGTGCTGTATGTGAGTTCCGCGTCTACCCGGTTTGTTCCGCCAGGCGGAATTCTACCCGCTGCCGTACGGCTGGTCAAGGGGGTGTACTCGTCCAGTACGTTAGTGACACATCTCTGTTCTGTCAGAATCGTAGGGACAGACCTTCAGGTCTGTCCGCTTCGGACTGTGCGTGGCCGCCGCTTCTGTGAGCCTAAGCCAGAATAATGCGTACTTGCACGGTGGTGTGGTGGTGTCACGCATCCGATGAACGACATCAGGGATGCCGTGCGGCTGCAACGCTGCAAAGGAGGAGTCGAAGAACCGTGAAGATCTCGCCAGGTGACTTTCGGGCATTTTGGAAAACCCTGCAGCGGGTACCCTGAGGAGTGGCGCCGCTTCGTTTGGTTGCACAAAACGAAAAAGGTATAATGGGAATACGACAACTACGTGGAGCAGAGTGAGGTGAGCTGGACAAAAGGTGACCTGCAAAAGCTGACGAAAGCCAGATTGGCCGACCGTTTGTTTATTGTTGTGTCTAATAGAGAGCCCTATACCCATAATTACCTTGGTGACGAAATCATATGTGATGTACCGGCCAGCGGATTGACTGTGGCTCTGGATCCGGTGATGCGGGCGTGTGGAGGTGTCTGGATTGCGCACGGCAGTGGCAGTGCTGATAGGGAAGTGGTTGATGACAGAAACCGAGTCATGGTTCCCCCAGACGACCCTAGCTATAGCTTGAGGCGGATATGGCTAACCGAGGAAGAGGAGGAAGGCTACTATCTAGGCTTCTCCAATGAATCCTTGTGGCCGCTGTGCCATGTTGCCTATGCACCGCCGATATTCTATGAGGACGATTGGAACACCTACAAAAAGGTGAACCAGCTCTTCGCTGATGTTGTTCTGGATGAGGTTGGTGACAGTCAGGCGGTTGTATTTATTCAAGATTATCATCTGGCCCTTCTGTCTCGATTCATAAAAGCCAAGAACCCTGGAGTTACCACTGCACAGTTTTGGCATATTCCCTGGGCTAATCCCGAAGTCCTCCGCATCTGTCCTTGGGCAGCGGAACTGCTGGATGGGCTTCTGGGCAACGATATTCTCGGTTTCCACATTGGTTACCATTGTGATAACTTCCTGGGGAATGTCAACCTGATGCTGGAATCAAGAATCGATTATGAGAGGTCTGCAGTCAACCGGGGTGGCAGGACGACGTTGGTGCGTCCTTTCCCCATCAGTGTCGACTTTGACCAAATAACATCGGATGCGGCCAACGAAGAGGTCAAACAGGAGATGGAGAGAATCCGGCAAACGTGGAATCTGAATGATGAGTTTATTGGTGTTGGCCTTGACAGGATCGATTATACCAAGGGAATCCCACACAGGCTCATTGCTCTGGATAGATTCCTTAGCAAGTACCCCAAGTATCAGGGGCGGGTGGTTTTCTTTCAATTAGGTGAACCCAGCCGGGTGCATATTAGAAGATACAGGGAACTGAATGCCGAAATCGATGACCTCGTTGAAGAGATAAACTGGAAATATCAATCCGGTGACTGGAAGCCAATAGTACATGTCAGGCAACATGCTTCGTTCGTCACTGCGGCGGCTTTCTATCAGCTGGCGGATTTCTGCATGGTGAGTTCGCTCCATGATGGGATGAATCTGGTGGCCAAAGAGTTCGTTTCCTCCAGGGTGGATGAAGATGGCGTGCTGATCCTTAGCCGATTTACCGGGGCTGCCAGAGAGCTGACTGATGCGCTTCTCATCAACCCGTACGCTACGGATGACTTCGCTGAGACAATAAGAGAAGCCATAGAGATGCCGAAGAAACAGAGGCAGGCGAGGATGAAGAGGATGCGCCACATCGTGGCGCAAAACAACGTGTATCAGTGGGCTGGGAGCATCATTTCGGAATTGTCCAACCTGGGACTCTAGGGGCGACAATGCTATGCAGCACCTTTTCGACGCTTGGGACAAGGTTGCCCACCGCCTTAAGTCGGCAGAGCACGTCTTGCTTCTCGTCGATTTTGATGGTACCTTGACGCCTATCGTCGATAGGCCGGAGTTGACCGTTCTGCCTGCGGAGACAAAAGGACTCCTCCGAGCATTAGTCAGAAATCCCCGCTATACCGTTGGTATCGTTAGTGGCAGGGCCCTGGCCGATCTCAAGGACAAAGTCAACGTGGAAGGCATCATTTATGCTGGAAACCACGGGTTAGAGATAGAAGGTTTCGGTTCGAGTTTCCTGGAGCCCGTCGCTGAGGAGATGAGGCCTTTTCTTCATATGCTCTATCGAGCGTTGTCGGCCACTTTGAGAGGCATTAAAGGTGCGTTTGTCGAGGACAAGGGTTTGACTCTGAGTGTCCATTATCGTTCGGTGGATGATGCTGGGGAGAGAGAGGTAAGGGATGCCTTCGCCAAAGTCACCGACCCACTGAATGTCACCGGCAGGATAAAAATTACTCAGGGCAAGAAGGTGTACGAAATAAGACCGCCGGTGGATTGGGACAAAGGCAAGGCTGTAGCCTGGTTCATAGCGAACTGCAAGCAGGTCAGGGGCAGAGGTTGGGCACTGCCACTATACTTGGGAGATGACTTGACTGACGAGGACGGCTTCAAATCTATAGAAAAGAACAGCGGCATCTCGGTCTTTGTGGGTGAACGGAGCTTCCCGTCAGTCGCGCGCTATTTCTTGAACTCGCCGGATGAAGTCACAGAGTTGCTCAGGGTGCTATAATAGCGTAGGATTGTAAGATGCTTGACTGGCTGAGTGAGAACTGGCTGTCTATTGCTGTTCCGGTGGTGCTTTTCCTTGCGACCTATGTGGTTGGCTTGTGGACGAGGAGGAGTGCTTACAGGGCCTTTGACCGCTGGGCATCGAGGGCGAAGTGGGAAGGCAGCCACCTGGTTGTGCAGGTGACACGGACTCCGTTTCTCGCTTGGATCGTGATACTGGGCGCTTACATAGCTATTCACGTCTCAGTGCTGGAAGATTCGACGAAGGCTGTAGCCGATAAGGTTCTGGCCGCTCTGTTTGTCGTCTCGGTAACCTGGATGGCTGCTAGCTTGGCCGAAAAACTCATCAGGCTTTACATAGGCAGGGTAGAGCGCCTCAGACCCTCGGAAGCTTTGATGGTGAATATCGCCCGAATTACTATTGCCGTGATCGGTGGTTTGATATTGCTTGATGCCTGGGGAGTGCCTACTACCCCAATCTACTTGCTCCTGGCTGCCGGTATTTTGGTGGCGATTTTCGTCTTTAGGGATTTGCTGACAAATGTTTTCTCCAGTTTCCAGCTGGCCCAGGGTGAGCAAATTAAGGTCGGTGACTTCGTGAGGTTGGAATCGGGGGAGGGGGGCTACATTACAGCCGTGACCTGGAGAAATACCCAGATAAGGGGTCTTGATGGAAATCTCATGCTGGTTCCTAATAGTCGATTGCTTCAGACGACTGTCATCAATTACGGCCGTCCACTTAAGAAGGCTAGTGAGCCTTTTCGCTTCTATTCTCGGCTTCACCTGAAGGAGGTGACGGGGCTTAAGGCGTGCGATTTGACCGAGCTGGTCAGCACTTTGAAAAAGGTTCCTGGCTCGGTCATCTACTACCACACGCACAATTTCCTGGAGGAACACCAGTATTTGACACCGGAACCAGCTAATGACTTTTCCTTATGGGTGAGCGACGAACTGGGCGACGAGGTCTTAGGTGAGAAGCTAGCCAGCATTGACACCTTTGGTTTTCCCACCATCGCTGCTTTGAGGGCAAGGATCATAGGTGTCATCGAAGACTACCTGGCGAAGAACCCCGATGGTCGAACCGCATCTCCGGGGAGAGAGTTCCGTTTCATTAGGTCAATAAGTGTTGTGTTGCCTACTCCCTATATTGCTCACGACCTCAGGGAGTTTGTCGAGGTCTTGAGGAAGATCAGCATAAACTCCCTGAGTTTCCACATTTTTGAGGCAAGGTTGAGATTACAGAAGGGAGTCAACGACTTCTCCATCTGGATTCAGGACTGCTTGGGGGACAACGATTTGGCCGACAGGCTTGCCTACCTTGACCCGTACAACTACACACTAGAAGGTCTAAGGTCAACCATAATTCAACTTATTGAGAAGCGCATCAAATAAGGTGGGGGATAATTGGTAAACGAAGTCTACTCGCAATCTAGAAGTCGGCTCCAGGATTATGAGCCGATAGTCGGCAGAAGCTGTCTTGAAGAGCTAAGGATTCTGGCTGAGGAACTGGGGGGAAAAATCGTTCAGAACATAAACTCTACTTTTGTTGGTGGAGGTGTGGCGGAGATTCTGGAGCATATGGTGCCACTTCTCAATCAACTGGGGGTTGATGCTAGATGGGATGTGATTCAGGGCAGCGACGAGTTCTTTGAGGTGACCAAGAAATTCCACAATGCTCTACATGGCAAAGAGGAGAAGATCTCTGCTGACGACTTTGCCTTGTTCGCAGAGGTAACCCAGCAGAACCTGGAGGAGGTGAGGTTTTACGGGGATATCTTGTTTGTTCACGACCCGCAACCGGTGGGCTTGATAGCTAAGAAAAAGGAAATAGGCAGGAAATGGGTCTGGAGATGCCATATTGACGTCTCAGACCCTGATAAGAAGGTATGGAGGTTTCTACGTGGCTTCGTGGTTGATTATGACGCGGCTGTCTTTTCCGCACCTGCCTTCGCTCAGCAATTGCCTATTCGTCAGTTCCTGATTACGCCATCCATAGACCCGTTGAGCGACAAGAACAAGGAACTCGACTCAGGGATGATCGATGCCACTTTGACGAAGTATGGTCTGACCTCGGACAAGCCTATGATTGTCCAGGTTTCTCGGTTTGACCGGCTCAAGGACCCGCTTGGGGTAATAGAAGCTTTTGAGATGGTGAAGAAAAGCATAGACTGCCAGCTGGTCCTTGCCGGGGGGACGGCTGATGATGACCCTGAATCCGAGGAGGTGCTGGCGGATGTGAGAAAGCGGGTGGAAGGGAATCCCGACATTCATGTGCTGCTGGTGCCAACGGGAAGTGATCTCGAAATAAATGCTCTGCAGCGGGCGGCAACGATTATTATGCAGAAATCCTTGAAAGAGGGGTTTGGTCTGACCATAAGCGAAGCCTTATGGAAGGCGAAGCCAGTGGTGGCTACTGCAGTCGGTGGCATACCGCTGCAGATTAGGAATAAATTCACCGGACTTCTATGTCACACCGTGGAGGGCGCTGCCTACGCTCTGAGGCAGCTGTTGAATAACTCGGAGTATGCTAACCGGCTGGGGCAAAACGGCAAAGAGCACGTGCGGCAGAACTTCTTGATAACCAGCCACCTCAAGAACTATCTACTCATGTTCCTAGCTCTAGACCACCCTGAAGATATCATTCACTTATAGCGCCAATAGGCGGCACCGACTTCCACAACGCTTCTCCTCGCGGAGCGCAGCACCAACAGCTTCGTCTCGTCATTTGGGGCTGGGTTCAGATGGGTTGCGTACCCGCTTAAACATGCCTTCAGCGCCTATATTGGATGCGACCTCCCTGGCTTCCTCGATTATCCTGGCCATTACTTCTTTCACTGTGGGGATGTCTCGAATGAGTCCTACTACCTGACCAGCGGTAAATACTCCTTTGTCCAGGTCGCCTGTCTCGACAACCTTATAGCCTTCCTGTCCGCTGATTAGCGGCGCTATGTCTTCCAGTGTAGCACCCTGCTTCTCCATTTCTGCGACTTTCTCGGCGACGGTATTTCTTACCGCCCTCTGTGTGTTACGCAATGAGCGCTGTATCAGCATGGTGTCACGCTCTGATGCTTGCACCATCCATTCTTTGACCTTGGGGTGGACGGAAGCCTCCTTGGTTGCCATAAAGCGAGTCCCCATGTTAACCGCCTCTGCACCGAGTGCCAGAGCGGCGACAAGCCCTCGGCCGTCACCGAAGCCGCCAGACGCAATCACGGGAATTTCCAGAGCGTCGACAGTCAACGGGATAAGTATGAGCGAGGTAACATCGTCCTCGCCTGGAAACCCGGCACACTCGAAGCCATCGATGCTCACGATGTCGCAACCTAGCCGTTGAGCCGTTCGAGCAAAACGGACTGCTGTGCATTTATGTATCAGTTTTATCCCGGCAGCCTTGATGCGTTCTATGTAGGGCTCGGGACTCCTGCCGGCTGTCTCAACGACTTTTATGCCCTCTTTGGCAACCACTTCGAGGTAGCCTTCAATGTCCACCGGACGGAGCGTGGGCAACAGGGTGATATTGACACCGAATGGCTTGTCAGTGAGTTGTCTCGTCTTCCGGATTTCTGCGGCCAGCTCCTCGGGAGAGGTGAAGGTGAAGGCACACATGATGCCCAGACCTCCGGCGTTGGATACTGCGGCCACCAGTTCCGCCCGTGCAACTCGCATTAAGCCGCCCTGAATAATCGGGTACTCAATGCCAAGAAGCTCCGTGATACGTGTCTTGAACATTTCGTCTCCTCTCTCTTTAGTATTCTGGTGTTTCACGCGGCGGCTTTTTCTCTCAGGACCTCTATTACTTCCTGGGCTTCAGCCACCGTTCGTTCAATCACCTCCTGGCAAGTCGGCAAATCATTGATCCTGCCAGCGACTTGACCCAGAGGCAGGAACAAGGAGTCCACATCGCCGGGCTCGTTAAGCGTCCTAAGGAAGTCGATAGTGACGGCTTGACGGGCCAAATCCTGTGCACTCCTCTGTCTCAAACCACTGAGCAAGAGCTTGTAGAAGGGAACATCTACCATCTTTTTCATCTGCCACGCACTGGATATGGCCTTCCCTATTGGCACCTTGCCCTGCGCCATTTCTATGGCTGCCCTATTTCTCCAGAACCTGCCAGGGAGACCATCGATCTTGTCGGAGCGCATGGTATCCTCGGCCGTAGCTTTGAGGCCAACCTCTTTGACGCGTTCATGTACCATGCTCTCCTGCGTAAGCACGAACCTGGTGCCCATGGATAGACCATCAGCGCCCAGGGCCAGGGCGGCGGCAAGCCCCTTGCCGTCGCAGAAACCGCCGGCTGCTATGATAGGGATGTCTACCATGCTGGCTATTAGGGGTATCAGTACAAGGCAAGTGGGTTCACCACCGTGGGCTGCGGCTTCGAGACCCGTGACGGCGAGGGCATCGGCTCCGTCCATCTCTGCTCTGTGTGCGTGTCGTTCGGTTGCCACGGTAGATATGACCTTACCGCCGTACTCGTGCGCTGCTTTGATGAGCCAATCGCCTTTCCCCAACGCATAATTCAAGATTGGCGTTTTCTCTTCCAGGGCTACCTCCGCGTTCTCCTTGGCGTTGGGGAACAGCAACGTGACATTTATCCCGAATGGCTTGTCAGTGAGCGACTTAATCTCTTTGATAATGCCCTTCATCTGGTCAGGGGTGTTGGCGACGCTGTTGAACATGCCCAAGCCTCCAGCGTTGGAAACGGCAGCTACCAGTTTCGGCAGGCTCACAAAAGCCATTCCAGCCAACATGATGGGATGCCTTATCCCAAATAGCTCAGTCATTCTCGTTTTCATGGGTAGTGTCCTTTGCTCCTCGCGTTGCCGCTGAGGCCTGCTCTGGTCGGGCAGCAGCCCGCCGTTAGAAGTATAACAAGTGTCAGGTGAGGAAGCAATGGCGCGAAGTCTCGTCGTGCCCTCTTGCCTCATGGCTCTTGGCGGGCTATAATTGCACCAATATGGCTTACTGGAGCAAAAAGGAGAATGAAGGAGGAAATGGATGAAGACTAGGATTACACGACTCTTTGGCATTGAACACCCTATCATGTGTGGCGGTATGATGTGGCTGGCGAAGCCTGAACTATGCGCTGCCATTTCGAATGCCGGGGCACTGGGGAACTTGACATCTGGGAACTACGAATCTGGAGATGCTCTTCGTGAGGCAATTCACAAGACGCGCCAACTGACGAGTAATCCCTTCTGTGTCAACATCACACTTCTGCCCTCCGTACGGATTACAAGAGAGTTGCATCAGGATTACTTCCAGGTCTGCTGCGAAGAGAGTGTGGGTGCTATCGAGATATCAGGTGCGCCTCTGGACAAGTACCTGGGACCGGACTCAGTTAGCCAGGCAAAGGAAGCGGGTGTGAAACTGATACATAAGGTCGGGTCCGTGAAGCACGCGAAGCATGCTGAGGAAGCGGGCTACGATGCGGTCATTGCCGCAGGTTTTGAGGAGGGGGGACACCCTTTGGGCGATGACGTGACTACAATGCTGCTCACCCCCCGAATTTGCGATTCCGTTGGTATCGCCGTTTTCACTGCAGGAGGCATAGCGGATGGAAGGAGCATGGCTGCGGCCATGGTGCTTGGAGCGGAAGGGGTCATGATGGCCTCGCGGTTCATTGCTACAACAGAGTGTCTGGCACATCCCAATATCAAGGAGGAGCTTGTTCGCCGTCACGAAAACGACACTACCATGATATGCAAGACGATCAACTTGCAGATGCGAGCTCTGAAAAATGAACTGGTCCATAAGGTGCTGGAGGTGGAGGCTCAGCAGGGAGGCATTGAGGAAATAATACCCCTCATCGGCGGCGAGCGGTCTGAGAAAGCCTGGGAAAACGGCGACGTGGAAGGAGCTCCCTTCGCCGTCGGGCAGTCTATAGGTCTCATCAACGAAATTGTCAGTTGCCAGGAACTCGTGGACAGGATAGTGCGAGAGGCCGAGGAGGTCCTTGCTAGCGTTGGGCAGCGACTCCAGGCGGTGGGCTCTTGAGATACTTCAGGCTCTTGGCCGCCGGTTAGGAGGTTTGCGACAGGTCGGTGCGGGAATCTCGTTGCTCTTTAACTAGCTGCGCGAGATACAAAGTCAGGTCTGATGGCTGTTCCGGTGGCTATGCGGGAGGCATCAAGAAAGGTGCTACCACCGGGCCTCCAATCTGTGAGCGACGGTACGAACAGAATACTTGAAAAGGAGGCAACTCATGGAGTTCGAAACACTTGCTTTGTCGGAGGAAGGGGGGATACTACACGTAAAGCTAAACAGACCGGAAAAGAGAAACGCGGTCAACAATCAAATACTGCTTGACCTGGAGCGCTGTTTCTCCGAGGTGGCTACCGGGGACAATGTCAGGGTCGTGATACTATCAGGCGAGGGAAAGGCGTTCTGTGCGGGCACAGACTTGAACCAGTTGGGAGGATCGGGAAGGGCAGATGGTCACGGCATCCGGCAGCTTGTCAGGAGAGCTCAAAGGGCATTCTCAGCGATCGAGAACCTGGAGAAAGCTGTTATTGCTCTGATTCACGGCTACGCCATGGGAGCCGGGACGGAGATGATACTCGGCTGCGACCTCAGGATTGCTTCTGAGGAGGCAACGTTCAACATACCTGAGGTGGACCTGGGCCTGGTTCCTGACCTGGGTGGGAGCCAGAGGCTGCCCAGAGTGGTGGGTGTGGGTAGAGCCAAGGAGCTAATCCTGACCGGGAAGACCATTTCCGCTGCTGAAGCTGAGCGGATTGGTCTTGTCAACAAGGTCGTGCCGCTGGAGGAGCTGCAGGAAACCGGTAGGGCATGGGCGGAGGAAATTATGAGTAACGAGCCGGTGGCAGTTGGACTGGCGAAGAGGAACATAGACATGAGCTTTGGCCAGAGCCTGGCCAATGGCCTTGAATCGGCGGCAATAGCCCAGAGCATGCTACTCACCGGTGACGACTTCAGAAGAAGAATCGAGCAAAAGGTCATCCAGAAGAACCAGGCCAAGACGGCCGTGCAATCGTCCTAGCCGGATTTCGTGGAGAAAAGGAGAAGGGAAGCAGCACTGCTTCCCTTCTCCTTTGCCAGTCTTCTCTGGCAGACGGTGTCTATTGTCACATTTGGTGAAGGCTATGATAATGGCTGGCAAAGGTCGGTTGAGCACCAAACCGGCATAAACTCACACCTTCTCCTTTGTCACCACCTTCTGTCTGGCTGCCTCCAGCGTCTCTTCGGCCTCGGCGACCACTCGCTCAATGAGCTCTTGGCAACTAGGCAGGTCATCAATACCACCTATATTCTGCCCAGCAAACAGAATTCCCTCTTCTAGGTCACCATCATTTATCGACTTGAGATGCCTCCTGGCGCCAGCCGCCTCGCGAGCTTGCACCCAGAGAGGGGACGAATCTTCATCAGCCGTCATCATCTGGAAGCTGAGACGAATGAATTGCCATAGGGAAAGCTTGAGCATCTGCTTTATTTCCGATGCGCCCTTAAGCGCTTCTACGAGTGGGAAGCCCCCTCTCATCATTGACTCACCCGCTTTGGTTTTTAGCGCCCTGCCGGGCATCCCATCAAAGACATTGCCGTAAAGCGTGTCCTGTTCGGAAGCCTTCAGACAGAGCTGCTTGAAATTCTCATGGAGAATACTCTCTTTGGTAAGCATGAACCTGGTGCCCATAGCTATGGCATCAGCTCCCAGTGCCAAAGCTGCTGCCAGCCCCCTTCCATCATGAAATCCACCCGCTGCTATCAGAGGCACGTTTGCATGATTGGCGACAATGGGTATCAGTACCAGCGATGTGGCGTCGGCTCCATGGGCTGCTGCCTCGTGGCCGGTAACTATGACAGCATCACATCCGAGCTGTTCCGCTCGGGCTGCATGCTTTGCCAACGCTGTCGTTCCCAGAACCTTTCCGCCGTACTCATGGACTTGCTCAATAAACCACGGCTTTCCCAATGCGTAGTTTATGACAGGCACCTTCTCCTCTATGGCTACCTGTATGTTCTCCTGAGCCCCGGGACCTACCAGGATTTGGTTTATCCCAAAGGGCTTATCGGTGAGCTCCCTGATTTCTCTGATGTTCTTTCGCGTTTCCTCGGGTGTGCAGCGGGCGGTAGCAAAAATGCCTAACCCACCAGCATTGCAGACAGTTGATACTATCCCAGGCTCAGTAATCCAGTTTGCTCCCGAGAGCATGATGGGGTGCTTTATCCCAAACAGCTCCGTCATCTTTGTTCTTAACATGTTTCCCTCCTTCGGTTGCTTATTGTACCAGAGTCTGGGCGCTGTCGCATCCCCCACCTAGAAAGTAGGCTCAATCACCCCTTTGCCTGGACGGAGAAGCTCGGTCGAGCAGCCTTCCAGGCTTCACGCATTTCAGCGACTCGGCCAAAGCCTCCATTTCATCAAGGCTCTGGAACGCTCCGGTCTCCGTTGCATATCCATCGGAGTTTGCGCTATCTGCCATTTCTTGTTTACAATAGCCTTAGGCATCGTCCTTTCTTGAGTGCTGTGCCTTGTACTGACTTGGCACCCGATTGATACATTGTAGGATATCGAGATGGCAGGATTTGCCCCGATTGTCAGCATTGCTATCGTTCTGGTGGCAGCCTTAATTGGCGGCATGATCGCTCATCGGCTGAGGCAGCCGATCATCTTAGGCTATCTCTTAGTCGGCATTGTTGTCGGTCCGCACGGCTTTGGTTTGGTTGGTGATTTGGAGGTGATTGAACTTTTGGCCACCATAGGCGTGGCTTTGCTGATGTTCACCTTGGGATTGGAGATATCTTTCAGCCAGCTAAGGCAGGTAGGCAAGGTCGGGATTGGGGGTGGTATAGCTCAGATACTGGCTACTTTCGTCCTTGGTCTGGTAGCGGGGAAACTGTTATTCCACTGGTCCTTAAGTGAAGCTGCTTTCTTTGGCCTTCTTATTTCATTGAGTAGCACTGTGGTTTGCCTCAAGATCCTTATGGAGAGGGGTGAACTCGATTCAGTCCATGGACGTATTATGATTGCTATCCTCATTGTCCAGGATTTGAGTGTTGTATTGATGATGGTTGCGGTGCCTGTATTCGGCGCACCGCTGGAAGGCTTGTTATCCACCTTTGCCATTGCTGTCGGTAAAGCAGTTCTTTTCTTGGGAATAGCTGTTGCTTTGGGGCTCTGGGTGCTTCCATGGTTGTTGGGGAGAGTGGCCGGCGTAAGGTCGCGTGAGCTTTTCTTACTAACGGTTCTTATTCTGTGTTTTGGAGCTGCTTTCAGCACCTATATTTTTGGTCTTTCTGTCGCTTTTGGTGCCTTTATTGTCGGTCTGATGCTTAGAGAGTCGAGATTTGCCCATCAGGCTTTGGCTGAAGTCACGCCCCTACGAGATGTCTTCGCTACGCTTTTCTTCGTCTCACTGGGTATGCTTCTCAGTCCTCAGTTCGTAGTAGAAAACTGGTCTGCAGTGGTTCTAATGGTTGTGGTCATCATTGCTATCAAGTTTGCAGTTTGTTTTGGCATTGCCAGGCTCTTTCGCTACAGTGGACGGACGGCCTTGTTGGTGGGCGCTGGTCTGTTTCAGATTGGGGAATTCAGCTTCGTTTTGGCTCGGGGTGGTATCGACGCTGGGATAATGTCCGGCCACCACTATTCGTTAGTCATAGCCTCCACCATTATCACTATGTTGTTGACGCCGTTACTCATGGGCTTCGCTTCTCTGTACCCCAAAGTGGGGCGAGGTCGGGCCCGTAGAGAATTGGCGGCTGTGGATGTTTCTCCATCATCGGAAGTAGAGCCGCCTGAGCCTTCAAGTCAGGTTGTAGTCTGTGGTTACGGACGGGTGGGACGAAATGTTGCCGAGGCCTTGCATAATCTGGGGATACCTTATTCAGTGATTGAAATCGATCCCGAGCTTGTTTTTGAGTTGCGCTGTCAAAGTCAAGCCTGTATATATGGGGATGCCAGCAATGCTCATGTTCTTTCCTCTGTTGGGTTGGCCAAAGCGCAAGTTCTCGTTGTTGCCATTCCCGACCCGTTAGCTGCGGTGGCCACGGTAAAGAATGCGTTAAGGATTAACCCCAAGCTTGAAATTGTCGCCCGTGTGCATAGGAACAGAGAATCCCAGCTCTTCAGGAGTCTGGGAGTCTCGGGACTGATAAATCCGGAATATGAAGCCAGTTTTGAATTCATCCGACGCACCCTAGCCGGCATTGGCTGGAGTGGAGCGAAGATTCGCCAGACTGTAAGCAGATTGAGGCGTCGCGGAGAGGCCGTCGAATTCACTCGTGGTGATGAGGGGTAGCTACAGGGCGTCGAGCAGCTCCTCTATTTCATCAGGGCTCAGGAAGGCGCCGTGCTCTATTGCCCTGACAATGCCTTTGCTATCGATAAAGAAGGTCGTGGGCACGCCGAGTCCACCGTAGTCGATGCTCACCTGGCCATTGGGGTCCAGCAGGACAGGGAAGGTAAATCCCCGGCTATCGACGAACTCCTTGACAATCGCGGCGTTTTCCGTGACGTTGATGGCAAGAACCATCAATCCGCGGTCTGGCCGTTTGTCAAGAACCGCCTGCATGTGGGGCAACTCATCGACACAACCTTTACAGTCCGACAGCCAGAAGTTGACTATCACGACCTTGCCGCGGAAATCGCTTAGAGTGACGTTCTCGCCGTCGACAGTCTGCAGTGTAAAATCCGGTGCCATGTTACCTATTTCGGGGCCGACTTCCGGCGGTTCAGTACAAGCGACCAGGGTAGTGGCCAGGGCCAGCGCCAGTCCCAGAACTGGAAGTAGACACCATTTGTGTTTCTCCGCGGTTAATCTATGCTCTCTCATCTCAGAGTGGTCGCGACGGGTGACTAGAGGGACTCCACCACGCTCCTTATTTGGTCCTGGCCTTGGAAAGGCCCGATCTTGTATGCCTTGACAATACCCTCGGCATCAACAAAGAAAGTCGTCGGGACACCGGGGATTCCGTACGCTTGCGCGACTCTTCCCTGTGTGTCAAGCAGGACAGGGTAAGTTAACCCGTGACTGGCGACGAAGGCCTGCACCAGTGTGGCACTCTCACCAACAGCAATTGTTAGCACTGCCACCTCTTCGCTTGACGATTCATCATACAATGCTTGGACAAAAGGCGCTTGAAACAGGCAAGCGGGACAGTGGGTCGTCCAGAAAGTGAGCATGACTGGCTTGCCCCGAAAACTACTCAAGGTTATGCTTTCACCGTTGACTGTCGGGAGCGTGAAGTCAGGGGCGTAGACGGCTTCAGGCTTAGAGGCACAAGCAACGAGCAGACTGGCCAACAGGAGAGCCAGTCCTATGAGTGGAAGCCAATACCGTTTTTGTTTCTTTATGATCAACCGCGGTTGCTCCTTTCTGCGGGGAAACGCTGATTACAGGCTACATAGACTCCAGTATGTCTTCTATTCGCCGTGCGCTGTCGAAACGCCCCTTTTTCACCGCTCTGATAATACCCTCGCGATCGATAAAGAAAGTCGTCGGGATAGAAGTGACGTCGTAGCAATTAGGACCAGCAACTTCTCCTAGCGGGTCAATGACCAGACGAAAAGTGAAACCCTTGCCATCAACAAAACTCCGGACATCTGTTGCACTATCTCTGAAATGGACGGCCAGTATTACCAGTTCATCAGGTGACCACTCATTACGCACTGTCTGTATGCTATATAGTTCTTTTGCGCGAATGTCGCTCTCGATAGTCCGGAAATTGAGCATCACTAGCCTGCCCCGAAACTTGCTCAGGCTTACAGCTTCGCCTTCGATCGTTTGCAGGCTGAAATCGGGGGCGGGCTTGTCGTTTTCGGCGACGGGTGGAGCGGGGGCAGGAGGCACAGGAGACTGCGTCTGAAAAGCAGTGTCGCTGGATGTCGCTTCATTTCCGCTGCTATCTCTTGATTTCACCATGAAGTGGTAGGTCCTATCGGGCTGCAGGCCGCTCAGGGCGACGCTGTGATTCTCGGTCAGCTTCTCATCTAGGGGTGTGGTTGAGCCGTAGGCGTCCGTTGTCCCGTATTCCACCTGGCTGGTGGCATTCTCGTCGGTCTTCCAGCTTATGGTGGCGCTCGAGTCAGTAATGGCAAAAGCATCGACACCTGAGATCACAGGATTAGTCGTGTCAGCTCCGCCAGGAGTCGGGAACCCCCCTTCCGATGTTCCCTCGTTCTCCCCAGCATCCATCGATATCACGGTGTAGTGGTACGTCGTGTTCGGCTTAAGGCCAGTCAAGCTCACAGAATGGGTGGTGGCCAGGGTTGTGTCCTGTTCTGTCCACGTACAAATCCCATCGGGGTCGCATGCCATAATCTGGCTGGTAGCTGGCTCGTCGGTCTCCCAGGTAATAACAGCGCTTGTCTGGGTTACGTCTGAGACATCGACGTTCGAGACTGCAGGGGGAGTGGTGTCGGGAGGAGTGACGGACAGCCACTGGGGCCACTCGATCGCCGCAACAACCTCCTGGACAGAACTGATAAGGGGACTGGCCAGGCCGGTGAGGACGGCAGCAAGGCCCAAGAGGCCGATGCCGGAGATGACCACGATAGCGACCATTGCTTTCGGGAGCCGTCTGGGCTGGGAGGGCGTGCTCGGTGTCTCTGGTGCCTGGATTGGTGGCGGATGCGTCCTGCCATAGTCGATGGCACTGGGCGGGCCCTGGCCGTGAACTCCGGTGAATTCGCGGCCGGTATCATCTTCGGGGCCGACTCGCGGCTGAGGAACCGGTGCCCCGGGTGTTGCACTTGGTGGTGAAAGTGATGGAGTGGGCGGCGGTGGCTGCTCGGCCCATCCGGGTAGTGCTGAACCAACCGAGAAACCGCAGTTTGGACAGTGTTTCGCCTTGGGCGGAACAAGACCGTGACAGCCTGGACACAACCTGGCACTGCAGTGGACGCAAAAGCGGCTATCGGAACTGACCTCGTTGCCGCAGTTGGGACACGCGATTATTCCCGGCACTGTACTGGCATTCCCCTGTTGCTTCGTGGCAGGCGTTCAATCTCTTCAGGCGCCGTGCCATCTCTGCATATGCGTTCCGTCAGTTGTAGTGGATACCCACTCGAGTTATCTCTATTATACATGCTAACGCAAGCGGCGCAAAATGCCAGCCACGGAACTCGCGGGCTGCAATCATCCGGTTGTCTACAGGTTAAGGGGACTTGTGAAATCCTAAGTCCTAATATCCAAACCCCGAACAAACGGACATGGGCACATGCCCACCGCCGAATTATGAAAGTAGGGGTAGCCTAGAGCATCCGCTCTAGGCATGATTGGAGCCGATGCTCCAATCTACCCGGGCCAGGGTACGACAGTCTATTTTCGGAATAAACTCAAATGCCCCAAACCACAAATTCAAAGCAGAAGCATTTGGTGATTTGGATTGAGATATTGCCTGGGATTTAGTGCTTGGTGATTAGGATTTACCCCTTAGCCTTTCGTATGGAGAGTCGCCACCGCTGTAATCCTGAAAAAGGTCTCCAAACGTAGAGTCCTTTCGAAGACAGTACAGTAGAGGGAGGGGGAACGGCTGTTCTAGCTCCTTCCCAGCGCGCAAAACGAGTGGACAGTCGGGGACTTGCGTGCCTGCGTATTCAGTTGGACGCCTCAGAATAGATGGGAAGAGGCTACCAATGCGAGAACTAGTGCTAGTATGGGGCGCTAGCCGTTTTTATCACC
>CAZTRR010000019.1:0-24417 GCA_964616785.1 uncultured Dehalococcoidales bacterium | reverse complement strand
TGTGGCAGCCCAGCTCATCTTGAAGATAGAGCATGTTTTCAGCCAGGGTATGGCAGTCCATCTCATTGGATTTCTGTCTCTTCCAGTTCTGGCTTATCTGGTAGTTCTGGCAATAAACACATCTCATATTGCAGTTGCCGAAGAATATTGTTCCTGAGCCTCTGCTTCCCGATATGGCGGGTTCCTCTCCATGATGAGCGCAGACCGCCGAGACTATGGGGAGATAAGCCGAGTGGCAGAAGCCTGTTTCGTTTTCCAGCCGGTTGACCTTGCATTCTCTGGGGCAGATATCGCAGGAGGCTAGCCTGGCTTCAAGCGCCTGAGCACGGCGCTCCAGTTCACCAGAGCGGTATAGAGCAACATAGGTGGGCTCTGTAATTACACCAAGCATCATCGTGGCACACTTTAATTAGCTACGATGCTTTTGTCAAGCGTGCTGTTAAGAGGCGGTTTAGCAATCTCTCCGTCTGTCATTCTGGAGAGTAAGCCGAAGCTCCCAGTTCTGGCGACTAGGCGCAGCATCAGACACAACGCCGAACAAAACGGCTAGTTGTTGCTTTTCTATAACCAAAAGGACTAGGAGGCTTTTTACCTGAGCGATTGGAGTAGATTGAAATCTACAGAAACTTAGCGAAGTCAATTTCCTCAAACTTACTTGGGTGGAAGCGATATTTGAATCCAACTCCATAGAATCTTGGCTTCACATTAAGCCCAGGATTAGTGAGAGACACTATGCCTTTGGGGTGCTCCCAATATTACTAACCGATTGGCAAAGCCAGGTTGATCCTGTGATCTCCATTACTAATTGATACTTGATACCCTCGAATAAGAAAGCGGAATCTTATTCTTGGCGCAGGTCATACTCGCGAAAGGCTACTATTCTGGGCACCTTCGCTTATGAGGGAAGTACTAGTCGTCACCTTCGTCTCCTGCACTATTTGGATTGCTAGTGGAACCTACTTCAGTAGCAGAATACCCGGTAGCCAGCTTCCCCGCCGGCACTTTATCCATCAACCAGACTATGCTGTACATGAAAGGCGTGTCCACAGCCGCTATTAGTAATTTGATCACATATTGACCAATCAGTAACGGGACTATGTCCATCACCCCATAGAATGCTATTGTTATAAAGATAGCGGTATCGATAGCTTGCGAGACAGCGGTTGAAGCAGTGTTTCTAAGCCAAAGATGCCTACCTTTAGTCTTTTCCTTCCACTTATGGAACGCAAATATGTCATGGTGCTGACTCAATAGGTAGGCTACCATGGATGCTAATACGACTCTTGGGACGATGCCCAGAACGGACGAAAATTTCTCGGAAAAGTCTAGGGCGAAGGGAGCTGCCGGCCAGTCGACAGCTATGAATACCGCAACCACTAATACGAGATTAGCATAGAATGCAGCCCAAACCGCTTTTCTAGCTTGTTGTTTACCCCACTTTTCAGAAATAATATCAGTTAGCAAGAATGTTGACGCGTAAACTATTACTGCAGCCGGTACAACAAACGGGCCAAAAATCACAATCTTGCCTGCTATGACATTTGCAACCACAACAAGTGAGGCCATAATTGCGATGACGTATTCAATCCCGTATCTCTTACCGATTACGCCTGATAATGATGATATCGCTAGTGTTGCTAATATCCAAAGCAGAATTATTACTATGTCCATTTACTCACTGCCCACTTAATTCGTTGTTTATCGGTGTTAGAGATTCTAACCTTGCCCATAAGAGGCTAGCGATCGACTGAATGACTGGTTCGCTTTGAAGTCGCTGGTTGAAAACCCACGTATTATGAAATCCCCTTCTTTTATTACGATTAGACCCCCTGAATATACTTATGTTTATCCCTAAGTCTTTGCATACGTCACAAGTGCAAGATTCCCATGGTTTTTCACGAAGTGTACGTTCATATTTGTTTCTCATTGATTGAATATCATCGCTTCTGATCAGAAGCTCGTCATATTTTATGATGCAGTCCAATGATTCTTTCAGTCCCATCTTTCCTGCCTCATAGTCAACCAAGGCTTTCAGCGCCAGCCTTTCCATCTTTCTTAAATCTTGAGAAGTATACCCATTCAACTTCGCATTACTTAGCATTCCTTTGTTATCTGATTGTGGCACTCTTATAGCGGTATACCATTCTCCTTTCGGGCCTAAGTAATTTTGCCCTGACCGTAGCCATGCTTTTCGCAAAAATGATGCACTATCAATACTAGTTACACCCAACCTCTGAAATTCTTTAATGAATTCAGGTCTTATTACTCCAAATAAGTGTAAAGGCCTGCCGTTGATCAACGGCTGTATCGCCTTCAGTACCGCTATGATGAAAGGTGATTGACGCGGGACAAGACTCCCTATGCCGATATAATGATATCCCATCCTAACAAGGCTTGACACTGAATCCCGGTAGCTTCTAACGTCATATCCTTGCGCTACCCCTATTGGCCTGAATTTGTAACCCTGTGCTGTAGCGTAATGTAGAAATTCATAGGCGTTATCTTGTGTTATCTTTACTCGCCTTTTCTTTTCTGCAAGATTTAGAAATCTTCTTTCCTTTTTCCCTGTTTGTGAGTTTCTTACCAGAACATAGTCAACAACAAGATGATCGACCGATACTCCATAGTCAAACCCGAGCTTTTCGTACAAATCTGCTACGTTTTCTACACTATAAAAGGGGAGTGGTGGTGAATCTTCACCAACATACCCAAACGCACCGCAATCTCCCATGACCTCTATGCAAGAGTCGGAGGGGATTTTTAGGTAAGACTTAATGTTTGAAATATCTCTTATTTTATATGTGTTATTAGCTCCATTTGTTAATGATATCTTTGATTGAAAGACACTAAGGCTGAACAAAATACCATAGTAAGGTGGCTGTCTAAAGATCTGATGTGCATAGACGTCATGTTTATAAGGATTGTCTTTGTGACCTTGAGAATACTCATCGTTGATGAAGTCAAACTCAGGGTCTAAGCGATCCTCCCAATCTGGTAAAAAATAGTTCATTCCCATACGGAGTACCTCTATGGAACAGTCGGAACATATCGTCTCGGAGCAGGGTTGGGACAGTAAGTCTTGAAGTCACACGCTGTGCATGTTCTTTCGACAGGATTGGTTCTCCAACACTGGAGAATTGCATTGCCCCCCATTTCGGATAACACTGAATTCTCGATTTCCGTGACGACACTGTCAAAGTTCTGGAGACTATTTCGAATGTGGCTCGTATCGACCGGTATTATCCGAATTGAGCGTTGTTCTCTAAATGGGCGAGTTAGGCGTGGTGCTTGTGTCCTCCTTCGCCAGCCTTTTACGGCTCGTAAATCCAATCCAGAGGGCATAATATCTGTTAGGTTATTATGGACCTCAGCTTGCAACTCTTCTATGTCTTCTTGAGACGGGGCGAGTTCGTTGAAATAAAAAAGGATCCCTGCAACCACATGCTTGGCTTGTGCTTGTTGAGACCTAAGCCAAGCATAGGTGAGTATTTGCCATTCATGCCGCAGCCAAAGAGGATTTATAGAATTAGGATTTTTAGCGTCGCGTTGGGCAGGCCTTCTCATACCCTTATAATCGATAATGATTTCGTACTCAGGTGAACTAAGACTATCTATTGCTTGCCGCAGTTCAGAATGTTCATGTATGTAGTGAAGAATTAGATTGCCTGCTGGAGCAGTGGCGAGGTTGACAGAACTTATTACATCAATGACTCCCGTTATCCCATAGTAGTTCGACCTGCTAACTTGACTTTGATAGTTTGGCATGTCGCAAATGCTTTTAAGTCTAACTTCGGCTTCAGAGATTAGCGGAAAGAGATGCTGTCCCCAAGTGTTGATCGCGGCGTCGGTTCTCATGCTTGCAATGAGTTGGTGAGGATGACTCATGTCAGGGCATAGTCCTTGAGTTGTCGAAGAAGCTGTGAACGGACAGAAAAGCCTCGGAGGGGGATAAAGACCTCTTGCTCTTAGTCTCCGATCAATTTGCAGCTCAATATCGCGAATGTCTGGATCCCAACTCCATGGGAATCGTTGTCTCTTCTTATTGTGTTGCCATTCCAAATACGCTTCTTCCATAACGGAATGAATAAATTCACCGAACCACAATTGAACCGGGGTGGATGGTGGAAGGGAGCCTTTATTATAATATCTATATTGTAGTCCGCAGGTGAGATATGCTAGCAGATCGCCTGTCAAGCTATAATCGGGGATCATATATGGTCTTGGTCTTATTGATAGAGTCATATTTTTTATTTTTCTAAATGTGTCTCAAGTTCTGCAATCCTCTACCCCAATTCCAAGTAGCAGCTCTAGTCCACCCTGTGGCGATGTTTGGAATTTCTCTGTAACCTGATTTAACATAGTAACCATCTTTTACACTATTTAGTCCTACGAGAAGCAAGACGTCTTGCGCCCGACTATAAGAAACGTAGTAGTGCCTTATTAAATCGTCAAATGCTCTATCCAAAGGAGACCTTTGTGATCTTCCTAGAGGTGAGTAAGGTCTAAATTCATCCTCCATATTAACACTAGCTGTCCTATCTACCAGTCCATTATTATTTAACCTGGGGAATCGCTTGAACGCAGCAGACCTTAAATCTCTGAAATCTGATCCTACATCTACAATCACCAGAGGGAACTCCAGCCCCTTTGCCTGATGAATTGACAACACATTTATCCTATCATTGGGTAATGTTTTTAGCAGATCTTCGTTAATTTCTATGGCACCTGTGGCAATAGGCACGAATATATTCCAAAGCGCCTCGCTGATAGAAGCCTGTTCTAAATTGGGATTAGACGTGTCGATGATTATCTCGCCCCCGAAATTACTGAATAAACTAGTTTGATTAATTGTTCGTGTTATTGCTTCTAAATAAACAAGTCCTTCTATGTCATTTTGCATGTTTGGTATCCACGTAACCAGTTTGTAGACTAAATCTATTAATGGTGTTTCTCTTGGCTGCCATGTCGTTCTACCCAGCGGAATCCTATTCTTCCATGAACTTATAAATTGTCCAAGAGTATTTGGGGTGTTTGGAGGAGGATTTCTACTTAAATTTGTCGCATATGTACGCCAAGCATCAAATAAGGATACAGCCACTAAAGGCAGATTAGGTATGTTGTTCTGCACAGCACGGTTAGGGTCTATACATTCCAAGATTAGTCCACATAGTCTTTGTACGTCAGGTATTGATTCTAGATTCTGGCCTCGGGGATTAAAGACTTGGATGGCGGGGGACATGCGACGGAGTTCAAATTTTAACAACAGGGGAAGCCTTGGATTTCCACTATAGTCCAATTCGCGTGGCGAACTGCAGAGCAGTGTAACATCTGCGGGAGAACCGCCTTGTGGATTAATATTTATTGCATATTGAGACCCTTGGTCGTCGCGTATTTGGCTGCCACTTCCATGGACTATGTTGTGGATAAGGCTGGCGAGATCGTGAGCAAGCGTCTTTACATCATCCCGGAACATTCCCAGAATGGGGTAGTTTATATATGGTAGCCGGCGCGCCGACGTGATTTGAGGCTTGTTCTGAACTCTAGCTGTTCCAAAACCACTGTCTAAAGTAATGAATCCATGACCAAAATTAACTATTTCGCTTGTGGACCGGTAATTTCGCGATAGATATATAGCGCTTGAACTGATACCTAGTTGATTTCTGATTTTATTTGGGAATATTTGGAAGAGATCTATGGTCGCACCGCGAAAGCGGTAGAGCGATTGATCATCATCACCTACAACGGTTATACTTCCTAAATTTCTGGAGGCTGCCATTGCCAATTCAAAGTATATCTGTTCTTGTAGCAAATTGGTATCTTGATATTCGTCAACCAAAACAAATTTAATTTTTTCCAGGAATCTGTCTAAGGCCCTCCCTTGAAGTTGTCTTAAGAACTCCTGCTCCAGTCTAGCGAAATCAAAGAGAAGTCGATTTGCGAGTTCGCTAGAATAATCATTTATAGCATCACACATTATTGGAATACCCGGGTGACTAGAAGTATTTCTATATTGATTAACATCTATCTGATCGTGAAGAAATCTTTCCTTTATTTCTATCAAAGTAGCACTCTTTTCAGCAACGCCAAGCCTGAAGCTACTACCTCTTATCTGGGCAACATAATCCTTAAGATTCCTATTATCATGTCTGCCATGAGGGAAGAGCCCAACTCTACGCATTAGAGCATTAGATACGAACGCTTCAATTACTGCCGGCGCAGGCGTACCCGGCGGGCGTACCCCTGGATCTCCCAGGATTTCCTCAGCTATTCTGTCCAAAGTGCCTGTTATAATATTGTTGAAATTGATGATTCCTAACTGGCTGCCAATTCCGCTATACGCGGGATTTTGAAGAAAGGCACGTCTTAGTTGATCTCCCCATCCGAGAATTCTTGATCTTAGTTCAGCAGCGGCCCTTCGGGTAAAGGTTGTTACAAGGATGTTTGAAGGGTCTATATCATCTACATAAACAAGTTTCAGAACCCTTAAAGCAATGACAGTAGTCTTGCCACTACCGGGTCCTGCGGCTATAAATAAAGATTGATTTTGCGGAGCTTGTATAGCGTTATGCTGGCTTGGGTCGTTCTGCGTTCTAATATCTCTACTAAGGAGACTAACAATAGTACTCTCAAAGTCACCCCAGGTAATCATTGTAACTCCCCGTTTGTTAGACGAGTAATCCAGTTCCTAAGTTGCTGCATTCGCTCTCCGATTCGGCCGCTTGCGCAGCAAACGTTCTGTTCATCAAGTAAGTCTTTACTACTGTCCAATGCCAGCATATACAGTTTACCAAGGTTTATGAATACCTTTGCGTACCGATTTCCCTTAAGTGCATCTTTCAACCTTGGTCGAACGGTACTGGATAATGTTTTTGCTCTTGAAATTGTCATCTTTTGATCATAATCGATGATAGTCTTATTATAGGTAATCAATCCATATTTTGCAGACAATATCATAATGTCCAAGTTATCAGGTTTTCCGCACTCTCGAAATACTTTTCTAATAATTCTGTAGAATGGTCCGTCATATAGATCTATCGCGGGAATCTTAGCTCCCGGTAGTCCTGCTTTGCGTTTGGAACACGGTATGATTAATAAGTATTTATCACCCATAGTATTGCTTTTTGGAATTATACTACAATTAGCTCCATTTCTTACCATGATACCCAACAATGTCAGGTAACTCCATTGTAATAAAGGGAATGCAAAATGACATTTTGTGTACCGCAATGATTGGTAGAAAGAGGGCTACTTATTATGTGGGAGCCTTTGGTGGCTAATCTGAGCTAATTGAATTTCACATAAGCTTGATTCGAGTAGCTTTGCCTTTTGGGTCTGTCTAGAATGTAGCCGGTATCATTTTTGGTATGCCACGTACATATCTGCCTCTATCATCTCGCGGTCTTCAAAGAGGCGGTCGACAAAACACAGGTTGCCTCGGTTCTCAGGTGACGGTTGGCCTGAAAACCGTGAGATCATAAGTTCACGTGGGCTCGAGTCACCGTTAACCTTGCCTTGACGTGAAAAGAGCAGGGCTACCAAGGGTTTCGTTTATTGTATCTCAACCCACCTTCGCTTAAGCATGTTTTCGGCGTCTTCGCTTTTCCGCAGGTGGTCTGGTTCCGATGCCCAGACATGAAGAAAGGCTCCGGTTACATTGTGTTGTGTAAACAACTCAGAAGGTCAACTAACAGCATTCTCAATAAGCTCAATCCGGGTGGCTTTGCCGTTCTCGTCCAGCTCCACGCCGACGAAATCTATGCGCCAGTCGTCGGGCAGGTCTTTGTGGCTGTTGAGGTAAGAGAGGGCTGTGGCGATGAGGTTTTCTTTCTTGGCAAGTGTCACCGATTCCTCGGGGCTACCAAAGCTAAAGCTCAAGATTCGATGCCGCACAGCCTCTTGGCGGCGTTTTTCATCCTGTCGATGTTGGCCCGCCTACCAATCATGATTTTCTGAGCCATTGGCGACCCGGCGCCATGCAGGGACTCGGTTAGATAGCATACTGCTCCCAGGCCAACGGTAAGATTCTCGATCAGCCGAACTATGCGGATACGGTTTTCTACTGGGATACCGTCGGCACCTTTTAGGTATTTGGCAACATACTCGCCTACTTTGGGATGTCTCAGGTCTTTTTCAGAGGGCATCGTTACTACCAGTCCACCAGCGATCTCTTGGGCAAGCCTGGCTATTTGGTAGGGAAACCTGGTCACATTCAGCTTAGACACGTTCGCAAATAGAGTATTCACGAAGTAGGTCCCACAAGGCTCCTGATGACCTTCATAGGCACAGGCAAGACTGCAGGATATCATGGTCTCGTTGAGTTGAATCATCTCGATGATTTTGTCCCGGATGTGAGAAGCCTTTGAAGTGCCTTGGTATTCAGCAATCAACTGGGCAGCACCAATCAGAACATCGCCAATTCCTGACTTGCAGGCATAGCTCTGCCGGTGATAAGAAGCGAATTTCTCCACGAAATCGGAGGCAAAATCCCATTCCTTATACATGAATACCCGTTCCCAGGGAACAAACACGTCTTCAAAAACAACCATGCACTCCTGCCCTCCGTAGTGGATATTACCCACGTCCATATTGGGACTATCGAGCTTTCGAGTGTCGCAAGGCTGCCTGCCGTAGACGTAGATAATTCCTTCAGTATCAGCCGGCAGGGCGAAGGAGATGGCGTACTCCTTGTCCTCCTCTCGCATAGCTCTGGTTGGCATAGCCACGATTTCATGTGAATTCACAGCTCCTGTCTGGTGTACCTTACAGCCACGAACTACAATACCATCTTTCGTCTCCTTAACCACGTGAAGATATTGGTCTGGGTCGGGCTGCTCGGCTGGGCGGAGACCTCTATCTCCTTTGGGGTCCGTCATGGCGCCATCACAGACCAGGTCGTTTTCCTGCACATGCCTGAGGAATTTCAGGAAGCGTTTGTTATATTCGGTTCCATACTTCTGGTCAATGTCGTAGGTTACTATTGATAGAGCGTTCAGGGTATCCATACCAGCGCAGCGCTGAAAGCAAGAGCCGGTATAGGCCCCCAGCAGTCTGCCCATTTTTGATTTGTACACCAGGTCTTCAGTGCTCTGGTGAATGTGGCAAAAGCGGTTTATCTTCTGCCCCGTGAGGTGAGAAGTCGCTGTCATGACCTTCTCTAGTTCTGGTTTCTCGGCGAGCTCGTAGGTTGCGGCCACACAGTTCATTGTGGGTCTAATGATAGGGTTGTCTACGAGGTCGGTGACCCGCTCACCAAACATGTACAGCTCAAAGTTCATTTGCCTCATACTTTCGATGTATTCCGCCTTCGTTTTCATATGACACCTCCTAACAATTAAGATGCTAATCTTGCTTCAGGTGTTCCCTCTGGCTTAGATAGAGTCATTTGGAAGAGCAGAAGCTATTATAGCGCCAGCCAGGAAATTTATCTATCCACTGGGCGGCGGAGGTCGTTGGTCAAAATCACTGGCCGCCATCAGAAAATATGGAAAACAGGTGGGTGTTTCAACTAACGGCGTTCTCAATAAGCTCAATCCGCTTTGCTTTGCCGTTCTCATCCAGTTCTACACCGACGAAGTCTATGCGCCACAAGGGACAGGTGAGGAGTTTGGGTCATTTTTGTGTTATGATAAGAATGGAGGTTGCTAAATGAAGGCGGTTGAATCGAGAGCTGAGATTTATTTGATGGCTCTGAAATCTCTTTCTAAGGCGGAAAGAGAGGCGGTTATTGCCCGTTTGCTAGAGGACGGAAAGCTAAGAGAAGACATCCTCGATTTGATAACTATGCAGCAGCGCCACGGCGAGCTATCGCGACCATTTAGAGAGTATCTGACAGAGACAAGAAAGCGAGCGGGCAAAGGGTGAAGCATGAAGTCCGAATTCTCCGCACTGCGGAGAAGGAGATGGATAAGCTCCCCGCGGCAGTCCATGCCCGTATCAGCGATAAAATCCTTTCCCTCGAAGACAATCCCAGGCCCAGAGGCGCAAGGAAACTCAGTCATCAACAGTAATACCGTCTTCGGGTCGGCAATTACAGGATTCTATATTCCGTAAGTGACAAGGATAGCGTGGTCACTATCTTCGCAGTAGGTCACCGGCGGGAGGTATACCGCTGAACGCGCGTGTTAAGCAGGAGCCTCAGCTAGCGGCGTTCTCGATAAGCTCGATCCGGGTGGCTTTGCCGTTCTCGTCCAGTTCTACACCGACGAAGTCTATGCGCCAGTTGTCGGGCAGGTCCCTGTGGCTGTCCAGGTAAGAGAGAGCGGTGGCGATGAGCTTCTCCTTCTTGGCTGCCGTTACCGATTCCTCGGGACTGCCGAAGCTGGAACCGCTCTTGGTGCGCACTTCTACGAAGACGAGATAGCCCTTTCGCTCGGCAACAATGTCGATTTCACCTTCAGGGCAGCGGAAGTTGGTCTCCCGAATGCGGTAGCCTTTCTTCTTGAGGAAGCCCCTGGCCAGCTTCTCCCCGGTGGCACCGACTTCTTTCTGTTTCATGGGCTCGGAACACTTAAGCTTCTCTGATCTTTTCGGCGACCTCATCAAGCTTACTGTCAGTTGATTCCGCTGTGAGCAAGTGAAAGGTTATCAGTGAGTTCAGGAACCCGTCCAGCACGCTCAGGGGAGCCGAAGGAAAGACAAGGACGTGGGCATGGGGGAGGGTTTGGCCGCGAGCAAATAGGCAAACGAAATCCGGGTTGTAGGCCTTCTTTACCTTGTTGGCTACAATTTTTGCTGCCTTGAATAGCTGGGCTATCTCGTCATCTTCGAGGTCGTAAAACTGCGCCACGTGTCTTCTGTGTATGACCACGCATTGACCTACAGCAAAGCGCGGCGTTGTATCCAGAATCCCGACGGTATTCTCGTCCTCATAGATCTTTCTGGTCTGCAGTTCCCCGGTGAAAATGCTGCAAAAGGGACAGTCGCTAACCACTAGACACCTCCTGGAGTTATCATATGGGCAGGGTTATCCTGGTTAGTATACCAGTTTGTGGTCGTCGGCAAATCAACTGACTGCAGATTGGCTACTCGGTGTACTGCTCTCCCTGACCGGGGCAAAGGAGTAGCGGTGGATGGGTGAAGGTCCGTGTTCATACAAACGGGAGAAATGCTGTCTGGTGCCGTAGCCTTTGTGCTGGGCCAGGCCATACCGTGGGTAGCGTCTGTCAAGCTTTATCATAATGCGGTCACGGGTGACCTTGGCGATGATGGAGGCACAAGCGATGGAGAGACATAGCTTGTCACCTCTGGTTATTCCCTTCTGGGAGATACGGAGTTGGGGGAGCGTCAACCTGTCGATGAGCAGGAAATCGGGCGAGCAGGCCAGTTGTTCCACAGCCTGGTACATGGCGACCTTGGTGGCATTCAGGATGTTGATGGAATCGATGATTTTGGGCGCAACGGTGCCCACACCGATGGCTACGGCCTCTTCTTCAATCAGGGCGAACAGGAACTCTCGTTTGGCGGGAGAGATTTCTTTGCTGTCCCGGACCGACTTAAGCCAGGGGGAATCCATGAACTGAGGGAGGATTACGGCCGCGGCGACAACCGGGCCAGCCAGGGCTCCTCGTCCGGCTTCATCAATGCCGGCAATGAGCCGGCAACCTTGGGCGCTGAGTCCGTTTTCCTCGATAAGGCTCGGTGGCTCCGACATGGGTCTCTTGCTTTCAGTTTTCAATGGTGCCGCCGCCAAGGACCTCGCTGTCTTGATAGAAAACTACGGCCTGTCCGGGGGTGACGGCGCGCTGCGGTTGGTAAAACTCTATCTCGGCCGAGTCCGGCTTCGGGCGAAGAGTGGCAGCGACTTCCCGCGACCTGTAGCGTATCTTAATCGCGACTCTTATTGGCTCGGATGGAGGTTGTCCTGACACCCAGTTCACCTTGCTGGCAACAAACCCCGAGCTGTACAGCTCCTCCTGGGTGCCGACGGTGAGCCTGTTTGTGCCGGGTTCTATCTTGGTCACATAGAGACGCTCGGCCGCGGCGATGCCCAGGCCATGCCTTTGGCCCACAGTGTGGAAGGCCGTCCCCTTGTGCTCGCCCAGCACTTGGCCTTGCTGGCTCACGATTTGTCCCGAGCTTGTGGTTGAGTACCGGCGTAGGAATGCGCCGTAGTCGCCGGAGATGAAGCAAATATCCTGGCTGCTGGGTTTGCCAGCGCCTGGTAAGACCTTCTCTCGCGCTAATTCTCGGACTTGGGCTTTGAGGTAATCCCCCAGGGGGAAGAGCAGGTGTTTGAGCTTGCCTTGCCCCAGGGTATAGAGCATGTAGGATTGGTCTTTGTCTGGGTCGATACCTTTGAGCAAGTGGCAGGTACCGTCAGAGTGCTGGATTCTGGCGTAGTGGCCGGTAGCGAGATAATCGGCTCCCAGAGAGAGGGCTTGATCGAGGAGAGAGCCGAACTTTATGTGTTGATTGCAGGCCACGCAAGGGTTCGGGGTTCGACCTTGTGCATATTCCTGGCAGAAGTAATCGATTACATAGTGCTTGAACTCATTCTCTAGATCGATGAGGTGAAAAGGTATGCCGAGGCTGGAGCATAACTCCTCCGCGTCGTGGATACCTCGTGCTGAAGAGTGGGAGCGGCGCTGGTCCGATGGTGTCGCTTCTTCTTCAGACCACAAGCGCATGGTCACGCCGATGACTTCGTAGCCGGCCTCCTGAAGCAGAGAAGCCGCTACCGAGGAGTCGACACCGCCGCTTAAGGCTACGGCAACCCGTTCCCTAGCCATGCTCTGTGGTACTCTCCGCCTGCAGCAGCCGGCTAACCCTGTCCCAGATGATTCTGGCAATTGTGGCTCTGGGAAGAGTAGCGTCTATGACCAGCCAGCGCTCGGGCTCTTCCGCCGCCAGCTTGAGGTAGCCATCTCTTACTCTATTGTGAAAGGCAATCTCCTCTGTCTCGAAGCGGTCTTTCATGCTGGCTTGCTTGCGACCCAGGCCCTTGGTGGCCGGGGCATCCAGCAGCACAGTCAGGTCAGGCCTGGTGTGCTGGGTGGCTAAGTCGTTGATTGCTTTGACAGTTGCCAGGTCTATTCGCCGGCCATAGCCTTGATAAGCGGTGGTGGAGTCGGCGAAGCGGTCGCAGATAACCACCTTACCTTGCTGCAGGCTGGGGCGAATGAGTTGACTTACTAGCTGAATACGGCAGGCGGCGAATAGAAACAGCTCGGCTTCAGGTGAGATCGTATCTGCAGACTTCCTTTTCAACAGGCGTCTTAGCTGGTTACCTAGGGCTGTGTCCCCTGGCTCGCGGGTCAGCTGTGAGGAAATACCCAGGCGGGAGAGTCTTCTCCACAGGGCTTTGGCCTGAGTGCTTTTGCCGCAGCCTTCGCCACCTTCGAAGGTGATAAATGGATTCAAGGATTACTCCTCAGAGGAAGATGCCGGCACTTCCTTGCCAGCTTCTTAGCTTTCCAGAAGCTTTACTCTTCTTCCAGGTTCTTTGCCCAGGCTGCGAGAGACCAGATTATGGCGTTCAGCCAGGAGATGCTGCAAACGGCGGATATAGGCATTTTGGGGCCTCAGCTCTACGGGGCCTTTGCCTTGTTTTATCTGGGCAATTGCCTCCTGGGCTTCATTCATGGCTGAGCCCATGGCGCCGTTCCTTTGCGGCGTGTATATGCTGTCAAGGCATTGCCTCAATTGAGGCAAGTTGTTGCTCTTGATGGCATAGATGGTAATGCCGGCTGCCTCGGCATCCCTTATATTCTGAGGTTTACGACGGTAGTAGTTCTTCGTTGTCAGCAAGAGGTTGGCTTTCTTGTGGTCGGTGGTAAGTTCCACATCAACGTGTTTCTCTCTGGCAGCCTCCTCCAGTTTGGTGCGGTTGATGCCGAACAGGTATATCCGTGGCATTTCAGGCTTGGGCTCTGGTTCCCTACTGTTCAAGGCGTGGGAGGTTGTTGTCTCATCTCTTTTGATTTCACCGTGTTCATCCAGCCAGCGAACCTCGGTCCTCTGTGGCTTGCCATGTAGACTGGCGTCTACGGCCTTGCCTACGTCCGGGTGAATGGTCACCTTGTCTCGCTCCTGGATTTCAACCACGATATCAAAGGGAGGCGGTGCCTTGCGCTCCAGAATCGATTTCTGGGTGCGCCGCCGCCGCGCCTCCTCGTCTCCCAGGGTCACCGTCTGAATGCCACCGATGAGGTCGGACAGCGTGGGGTTCATCATCAGGTTCTCCAGGTTGTTTCCGTGAGCGGTGCCCACAAGTTGGACTCCGCGCTCGGCAATGGTGCGAGCCGCTTCAGCCTCCAGGCTGGTGCCGATTTCATCGATGATAATGACCTCTGGCATGTGGTTTTCCACCGCTTCGATCATCACCGCGTGCTGCATTGTCGGCGTTGGCACTTGCATCCGCCGCGCGTGTCCTATGGCTGGGTGAGGAATGTCACCGTCACCGGCGATTTCATTAGAAGTATCGACGACTATCACCCGTTTCTTGCAATCATCCGCCAGGACTCGGGCCACTTCTCGCAGCATCGTTGTCTTGCCGACACCAGGTCGGCCCAGTAGCAGGACGCTCTTGCCCGATTCAACAAGGTCTTGGATAATCTGTACGGTACCGAAGACGGCTCTGCCGACCCGGCAGGTCAGGCCAATGACTCGGCCCTGCCGGTTACGCATGGCTGAGATCCGGTGCAGGGTGCGCTCGATGCCGGCACGATTGTCGCCGCTGAAGCTGCTGACGCGGGAGACGACGTGGTCGATATCTGCGTCAGTAACCTCCTCGTTGCTGAGGACTACTTCTTCTTGAGGATAGCGAGCTTCGGGCAGACGCCCCAGGTCTAGGACTACTTCCAGTAAATCACTATTATCGCGTTGCTCAAGGAGCGCCTGGCGAATAGGTGGCGGGACGATACCAAGCAAGTCGTCTAGATCAGCGGCAACTACCTTCTGCAACAACATCTCCTGTGGCCAGGTCAAGGAAGTACCTATGGAATCTGAGGTCGTCGGTCAGTTCTGGGTGGAAGGCACAGGCCAGCGCTTTTCCTTGTCTGGCGGCTACAACGTTATCGCCCAGCTGACATAGCACTTCCACCCCAGGTTCTACCTTGTCAATGATTGGGGCCCGGATGAAGACGCCGTGGAAAGCGCCGTCGCCCAGGGCCGGTATCGTCAGGTCAGCCTCAAAACTGTCGACCTGTCTGCCGAAAGCATTGCGCTTGACCTCGATATCCATGACTCCTATGGGTTCGAAAGCCAGGTCGGGTGCTTTCTTGGCCAGAAGTACCAGCCCAGCACAGGTTCCGAATATGGGGAAGCCCTGGCTGGCGAGGTCTCGTATCGGCTCCATCAGGTAGTAGTCGGACAGTAGCTTGCTGATGGTGGTGCTCTCTCCGCCGGGGATTATCAATGCGTCCAGGCCATCGAGTTCTGAAGGCAAGCGGACGGGGGTGGCTTCCGTGTTTAGAGCGAGCAGCATGCTCATATGTTCAGCCACGGCTCCTTGCAGAGCCAGGACACCAATCTTCACTCTACCAGCCTCTGGTGGCCAATAATTCCTCTGGGGGTATGGCTTTTATGTCCAGGCCGGGCATGGCTGCTCCTAGGGCCTTGGATACCTCAGCAATGATTGCCGGATCTCGGTAATGGGTAGTCGCTTTGACGATGGCCTTGGATACCGCCTCGGGATTGCTGGATTTGAAAATCCCCGAGCCGACGAAGACACCGTCGGCACCGAGCTGCATCATCAGCGCTGCATCAGCCGGCGTAGCCACGCCGCCGGCAGCAAAATTGACCACAGATAGCCTCCCAGTGTTATGGATTTCCAACACCAGCTCGAGGGGAGCACCCAGGTTCTTGGCTTCGGTAGTGAGTTCATCTACGGGCATGGCTTGAAGCTTCCGAATGCCGCCCTGGACTGCCCGCATGTGCCTTACAGCTTCGACGATGTTGCCTGTGCCGGCTTCCCCTTTGGTACGGATCATGGCGGCGCCTTCAGCGATGCGGCGCAGGGCTTCACCCAAGTCGCGGCAGCCGCAGACGAAGGGAACCTTGAAATCATGTTTCCAGACGTGGTGGCTTTCATCGGCCGGAGTTAGCACCTCTGACTCGTCAATGTAGTCAACTCCCAGCGATTCTAGTACCTGCGCCTCAACAAAATGGCCTATCCTGCATTTGGCCATCACCGGGATGCTCACGGTTTCCATTATGGCGGCGATTATCGTGGGGTCAGCCATTCGTGCCACGCCGCCGGCAGCTCGAATATCCGCTGGCACTCGCTCCAGCGCCATAACGGCGCAGGCTCCCGCTTCTTCGGCGATCTTGGCGTGCTCCGGAGTGACCACATCCATGATTACGCCGCCCTTGAGCATCTGGGCTAGTCCTGATTTAACCTTCCACGTACCTGTATCCATTTCCGTACTCCCCTAGTCAGTAACTTTCTACCTTATTCTACTCGTGCTGGGGCAATTTGGCAACTCGAGTCGGCTGCCCAGGCTATTTCAGGGACTTGTGCTATAATTCGGAGCATGAGAATCCTGGGCATCGAGACTTCCTGCGATGAAACTGCGGCTGCTGTTGTTGAGGATGGCGCGCATATTGTGTCAAACGTGATTGCCTCTCAGGTGGATATTCACGCTCGCTACGGTGGGATCGTTCCCGAGGTGGCCTCGAGGCAGCACTTGATTACGATTCTGCCAGTAGTCGAGACCGCTATGGCTGAGGCAAAAGCCACCTGGCAGGACATGGCTGCTGTCGCGGTCACCTTCGGTCCGGGCTTGGCAGGTTCTCTACTGGTTGGTGTGAATGTGGCCAAGGCAATAGCTTTGGCTCGCGGTCTGCCGCTTGTCGGGATCAATCACCTTGAAGGCCATATCTATGCTAACTGGCTGGGTGACGGTCGACCTGTTTTTCCTTGTCTCTGCCTTATCGTCTCTGGAGGACATAGTGATTTGGTGCTGATGAGTGGGCATGGTGCGTTTGAGAGGCTGGGCCGTACCCGGGATGATGCTGCTGGTGAAGCCTTTGATAAGGGGGCCAGAATTCTGGGCCTGGGTTATCCTGGTGGCCCGGCTATCGAGGCAGCGGCCGAGGGTGTCACCCCCGGTTTCCCCCTGCCCCGGGCCTGGCTGAAAGGCACTGATGATTTCAGTTTCAGTGGTCTGAAAACAGCCTTGTTCCACCTGGTACAGGAGAGGGTATCGGTGGATTCCATTTTCGTAGCTGAGGCGGCAGCCAGCTTTCAGCAGGCTATAGTCGATGTTCTGGTTAACAAGACGCTGGAGGCTGCCAGAAGGCTCGGGGTTGGGCAGATACTACTGGCTGGTGGTGTGGCAGCTAACAAGGCCCTCGGTGATGGCTTTGCCAGAAACTCGTCCGTTCCGGTTCTCATACCCCCTCCGGTTCTATGCACTGATAACGCCGCCATAATTGCTGCCTGCGGCTACTATCATTTCCAGTTGGGCCAGGTGGATGGCTATGACATTGACGTGGTGCCCAGCCTTAGCCTTGGTGCAGTGCCACGGGGCATTCGGCACAGTTCCGGTAGCGACAGTAGGTTCTGAAGATATGAATTAACCCTTGTTGCTGGCGGGCGGAGAGGTTCGCATCTGGTTTGATCAGGAGTTGCTGTCTCATATGGCGAGTTATCTCGTTGTCTGCTACCCTTGGGTAGTGGTGATAAGCCTCAGCGGCTTTTCTCATTAGCTTTGGCTCTGCGATTGTCTCACCCCAAGCATAGGCGAAGGGCAAGATCACGTTTATGGCGATTTCGGCAGCTTTCTCCCGGCCCAGGAGAGCTGAGCTCCTTTTCTTGGCAGTGCCGAAGTCAGAGTGATTTGCCCAGTAACTTTGACTGCCGATGGTCAGGCCGTCTTCCAGCCAGCGATGCTCGGCTTGTAGTGGGGCTGTCCTGACCAGTCTCAGTATCCCTTGGAGCAGCCCTGACTGGCGATACCGGGACAGGACATAGCTCAGGGCGACAAGACGCCGGGTAGGGAAGTTATCGGGGCGCACTCTGAAAAAACACCAGTCGGTCTTCTTCATAGCTGCGACGGCACCGGTGGATTTCCATATCGCTTCCAGCTTCTCTGACTCTTTGTCCTGGACCGGCCCGTACTGCGAGTCAAGCCGCTGGGAAGGTAGTAATCCGGCCGTCCCCAGAACCCAGGCTTGCTTAACGGCATTATTCTCAGGTTCCAGCTCTTCTAAGAATCTAAGTGGTAGCCTGTTGGCCAGTTCCTCGCAGGGTTCGATATTCCTGGCATAGCCCAGGGCTCTGGCCACGCCTCGAAAAAGCACCTCGGCGGCGTCGCTTCCGTCTAAGGCTACTTGAAACGAGGTTGTCTTGGCGGCGAACTTCTTCTCACCAGCGACAGTAAGCAATTTGCCTAAAGCCCCTGTGCCCAAGTGCTTCGTTGCCTGGGGACATGATGGCAAGGGATGGCGCCATAAGTTGGCCCGCTGATTCATTCTGGCTAGGGAATCACCAAGGACAGAACTGAGACAGACGGTAGGTATTGTCTTGCCATTCTGCAATAGGGTGGGAGACGGGCTGTCATGCCACATTGCAATATGGAGGAGTACGTTGTTGTATTTCGGGTCTCGATGATGACCGTGGCTGTACCACTGGCTGGATCTGACATGGATCTCGATGTCTCCTGTTATCACCTTGCCATCGATAACAAAAACGGCATCCCGAAAGTCGCAACCACCGGAGGTGCTAGCTCTACCCGGATACACTACCTGAAGTCGTTGCCCCGCGTCGGTGGCCAGATTGGTCATCAACTGGTGCTGCCAGACACGGGCAATAATCTTTTCTGAAACCTCTGTTTTCATCTCCGCCTTATCCGTTTACGTGTAAACGGGAGCAAAAAAGAAATGCAAGTGACTAGCTTGGTTCACTTGGTAGCCATGTTTGCTCTTCATCGATAATGTGTTCTACGTGCCAACCTCTTTTTTCTAGCTCAGCGGTGATGAAACGGCGATGGCATCGCCACGGAAGCCTCTCAGCACAGAGTATGGCGATTCTCCTTTTCAAGGCCGCTCTCTCCACGATGTCTATTCCTTGCCGGAACTCCGAGGTGGCAGTAAAGGCTTGGTAGCCACCGTTCCTGTAGCCGCCTAGGTTCTCTCCCATATGGAGGTACTCAATGTGCGCATCTGCCAGTAGTCGCACTAGTGCCTGTTGGTTGAAGTGCTGAATCCGGCTGGTGGGAAAACGCCGAACGTCTATGATGACTTCAATGCCATGCCTTTGGAGCAATCGGGCGAACTCTGCCTTTGACCGGGTACTGGTTCCCAGGCTGTAAACAGCGTCACTGCGTTTCATCCCTGCCCTTTGTCAGAAGCTCGACAAATCTCAGAGCATCATCGTACATGCTGATGTTGTTGAACAGAACATAGGTTTCGCCGGTTGCCATGTCTTTGAGTCTCTCCAGTTCGTCGTCACTGTGTTGGTGGCGATAGTCGCGACCGCCATGCAGACGGAAGTATCTTACGCTTCCATATGAAGGTGACTTCTCCAGCGGGTCCACACAGTGGATGAGGTCCAGGTCTCGGCAGATAGTAGTGACAGCCCTGTCGCTCCATTTCCCGCGTGGTTCCCAGATGAACAGGAAGCCATCTCTGTCTATCCTGGCAAAGAAAGCCTTGATGTTCTCGTTGTTCTCAGCGCTGTCGGTAAACGACGCCGGGCACTGGAAGACGATCGCCTTGGCTTGCAGAGCCTTGGCAGTGTCTCGTGTCCTCTCCCAGGCCTCCAGAACCGCATCGGTAGGTTTGAAAAACCCGTAGTGCTTCGCCTTTGTTTGGGGGATAGTCAGGCCGGCTCTACGGTAAGTGGGGCTCGATGGTGGGTGGGTAATCAATTGCCATGCCTTGATGGCAAACTCGAAGTCCTCAGGTGCCTGTTGCCACCACTTCAGGACTGTATTCAAAGACGGCGGCTTGTAGAAGGTCTGCTGTATCTCAACCAATTTGAAGCGAGAGAAGTAGTATTCCTTCGCCTTGGGAAAGCCGCAGCAACCTACTTTGACCCGGTTCACCTCAGTCCTCGGCCTGTTCTTTCATCATTGGCTCGTAATTGAATCCAGAGCGCTCGGCAACTATGGTGAGCAGGGTAGTTGAAGTTCCGCGGGGTTTGTACATTCCGGTTTCCCACTCGCTAATAGTCTGCTGACGGGTGCCCAGCTCCTGAGCTAATTTAGCCTGCGTTAGCCTTAAATGCTGGCGCAGCGCCCGAATGCGCCGCCCATCCCAGCTGCCATACTTCCGTCGTTGTGTCATTTGCTCTCTATTCTACACGGTATAGCGTAAACAGTCAACAGGCAAACGCGCATTGGTGGGGGCCAATGATAGCTTCGCTGAGAACGGTGGACGCATGGCTGCGTTTGGTGCGAAGGAGCAATTGTCAGAAGAGGTGGGGTGGACATAGAGTTCTGTGTGATGGCAGAATTAAGGGGCTGGTGCGGGCGTTTCTTGAGATGTTATCACAAAACACCAGAGAGAGGTAGAGCAACATGCCTATCTATGAGTATAAGGCAGCTGAGGGAGGCTGCGGATTTTGCCGGAATGGCTTTGAAATCATACAGCGGATGGATGACGAGCCTCTCAATAGGTGCCCGAGGTGCCGGGCGGTGGTTAGAAAGCTCCCGTCGCGGTTTCGTGCCTGCGTTAGTGAAACCCCGGACGGAATGGCTCAGTCAGAGAGGAAAGTGCGTGATTTTGAGAAAGAGGGTATGTGGAGCCATGCCGCTGAGCTTGCCGACAAGACAGGTCTCGAAGACAGGGCCAGGGAGGACTACAAGAAAGCCGGATATGAGATGTAACCGCGAGCGCCTGGGTTCATCAGAGAATCGAGTAGCTGTGTCTACGCAGACGCTTTACTTGTCGGATTGTTTGTGCTAACATACTTAGCAGTCTTAGGCCGAGACTGCTAAAATCTGACAAAGGAGGTAAGAATGGTGGCTAAACTTCAGCCCTTGGGGGACAGAGTAGTGGTGCAACCGACACCGAAGGAAGATATGACCAAAGGTGGCATTGTCCTGCCAGATACGGTTAAGGAGAAACCTCAGGAGGGCAAGGTCATCGCCGTGGGGCCGGGTAGACTGACCGAGGACGGCAAACGGATTGCTATGGAGGTGAAGGTTGGCGATATCGTGGTCTATGCCAAGTATGGTGGCACCGAGTTGAAGGAAGACGACGAAGAGCTGATGATCCTCAGGGAAAGCGACATTTTGGCCAAGAGAAGTTCTAAGAAGGGCCAATAGAAAGAAAAGAGAGGAGGTTTGAAAAGATGGCAAAACAAATTCTCTACGGCGAAGAGGCGAGACGCGCCTTGAAAGCTGGCATCGATACCTTGACCGATGCAGTCAAGGTCACACTGGGGCCGAAAGGACGTCCGGTGGCACTGGACAAGAAATGGGGCGCACCTACGGTGATCAATGACGGCGTTTCTATAGCCAAGGACATTGAGCTGCCTGAGCCCTTTGAGAACATGGGAGCCCAGTTGGTGAAAGAAGCCGCCAGTAAAACCAACGACAAGTGCGGCGATGGTACGACCACGGCGACTATTCTGTCTCAGGCAATCGTGACGGAGGGTTTCAAGAACATAGCTGCTGGAGCGGATGCCATGGCTTTGAAACGGGGGGTAGAGAAGGGGGTGGAAGCAATAGTAGGGGAATTGAAGAAGATGGGCATTGAGGTGACTACCAAAGAGCAAGTAGCCCAAACAGCGACCATATCGGCGGCTGATGCCGAGATAGGCAATCTCATCGCTGACGTCATGGAGAAGGTAGGTAAAGACGGAGTAATTACTGTTGAGGAATCAAAAGGTTTATTGTTTGAGACGGATTACGTAGAGGGCATGGAATTTGACCGCGGCTACATTAGCCCTTACTTCATCACCAATGCCGAGCTCATGAAAGCGGAGCTTGAAGACCCTTATATCCTGATTACGGACAAGAAGATATCAGCTATAGCTGATATCTTGCCGGTTCTGGAGAAAATACTTCAGGTATCCAAAAATCTGGTGATTATCTCTGAAGATTTAGAAGGCGAAGCCTTAGCTACCTTGGTGGTCAACAAGCTCAGGGGGACTATGAATTGTCTCGCAGTGAAAGCGCCAGGCTTCGGGGATAGACGCAAGGCGATGCTTGAGGATGTAGCTATCTTGACTGGAGGCAAGGTCATTTCTGAAGAGATAGGCCGGAAACTGGATTCAACGACGGTAGCTGACCTTGGTAGAGCCCGCAAGGTGGTGGCCGACAAAGACAACACGACCATTGTCGAGGGCAAAGGGACTGAGGGGGACATCCAGGCACGGATCAAGCAGATCAAGGCACAGGTTGATGAGACTACCTCAGACTATGACAAAGAAAAACTCCAGGAGAGGCTAGCCAAACTGGCTGGCGGTGTAGCAGTGATTAAGGTGGGAGCAGCCACTGAAGTTGAGCTCAAGGAGAAGAAGCATCGGGTTGAAGACGCGCTATCGGCGACCAGAGCCGCGGTTGAGGAAGGAATTCTGGCTGGCGGTGGCGTTGCTCTACTTAATGCCAGCTCTGTTCTTGACAAGGTTAAGGCGCAGGGTGATGAGGCCACTGGCGTTGCTATTCTCAAGCGAGCCGTTGAGGAGCCGGTGCGATGGATTGCCATAAATGCTGGTGAGGACGGCTCAGTGGTGGTGGATAAGGTGAAGCGCAGCAAGAAAGGTGCCGGTTATGATGCGGAGAAAAATGACTATGGCGATATGGTAGAAAAGGGTGTTATCGACCCGCTCAAGGTTACCAGAACTGCGTTAGAGAATGCTTCCAGCATTGCCAACATGATTCTGACCACTGAGTGTCTGGTGACCGACATTCCGGAAAAAGAAAAGGCACCAATGCCACCCATGCCAGAGTATTAGGACGAGACAAAAGATCTTGGAGCAGAGCCGCCCACTTGGGCGGCTCTGCCTTTATCGTGGGAGGGCCTAAAGCTTGAGTATTTCTGCTAGTGGTTCTTTTTCCTTAATGGGCCCGACGATAGCCAGATTCAGTTTTTCGCCAGTCAGAAGTTGCTGAGCTACTCGCTTCAGGTCTTCCGAAGTAACAGCTTCAATCAGCGATATCACCTCGTCCACAGTCAGGATGCGATTAGTGAGCAGCTCTTGACCTCCTAACCATGCAGCAACAGTTGCACTATTCTCCAGGCTTAGGAGTAAGCGTCCTTTGGCCAGCTCTTTGCCTTTAGTGAGCTCTGTTTCAGGGATGTGCTCCTTCAGCTGAGAAAGCTGGTTCAGAATAGCCCGCAACGCCTTTTCGATTCGTCTGGGATCAACTCCAGCGTGAATGATGACCGCGCCTGAATCCGTAAAGTGGTCGGTATAGCTGTGAATGTCATAGGCAAGGCCCATCTGTTCTCTGATTTCGGTGAACAGGCGGCTGCTCATCCCTTCGCCTAATACTATGCTGAGCAGGTCAACAGCAAAACGGTCCGGGTGGAGAATAGGCAGGCCGGGAACGCCGAGGCAAAGCTGAGCCTGTTCGGTGTCTCGAAACTCGATGTTCAATCGGCTCACTTCTTGATTGGCATCGGTGGGAAAGCCTGCCAGTGCCTCTTTGGGTCTCCAGTCGCCGAGGGCTTGGTTGAGGCTATCTTGCGCTTGCTCGTGTTCAATATCGCCGGCGATGCTAACCACGGCATTGTTGGGTAGATAGTGGTTGGAAAAGAAGGCCAGCATTTCCTGGCGGTTCAGTGCAGTCACCGTTTCTTTGCTCCCGGCAACATCGCGTCCTAGCGGTTGAGCCGGCCACAAAAGCTCGTCGATTAGCATGCCCACTCGCTGTCGCGGGGAATCAAGGCTCATGTTTATTTCCTCAATGATTATCTGGCGTTCCCGTTCGATGTCTTTGGCGTCGAACCGGGGATTTCGCAGCAGGTCGACAAGGACATCCAGAGCCAGCAGGAAATGCTGGCTGGCCACTTTGCACCAGAAAGTAGTCAGTTCCTTGTCGGTCCCTGCATTGATGATACCACCAACGCTTTCGATGGCTTCGCTGATCTCCTTGGAACTGCGCCGCTTTTCGGTGCCCTTGAAGCAGAGGTGTTCGATGAAATGGGAAATGCCGGCCTCGGACTCAGCCTCATAACATCCTCCAACGCGTACGAAAAAGACAACGGAGACTGAACGAGTGTGGGGCATGCTGCTGGTGACGAGGCGTAACCCATTACTCAGGGTGCTTTGCTGATGCACGATGTCGGAATTCTACTCGCTACTGAGGTCTGGCGTCAATACGGTCGAGGGGGAGGCAGAGTGTTAAGCCAGCCGGTGCCTAGAGCCACTCAGGTGTGGGAACCACCTTTGCTCTGCTCAATCCCTCGGTTTCATCCGCTGAGATAACTTTGAGGAGTTGCCCATCAACGTAGCCACCGAGATGGCAAGTCTTTTCTAATCGAAGAATGAGCCTAAAGAAGGGATGAGCCTGAGGCACCTCG
>CAZTRR010000018.1:8040-24637 GCA_964616785.1 uncultured Dehalococcoidales bacterium | reverse complement strand
ATAAACCCCCGGCAGAAGTGCCAGATGAAGAATATCCCTACTTTCTAACTACCGGCAGAAGCATATTCCACTACCACACCGGGGCAATGACGCGAAGAACCCCGAAGCTAGTCGATGAGGTTAGCCGGGGCTTTGTTGAAATCAATCCTGATGATGCTACAAGAGCCGGTGTTAAAGAAAAGGATGTGGTTATTCTGGAGACAAGGCGGGGCAGCATAGAAGCTGAAGCGAAGGTGACCGACCAAGTTCCGGCCGGTTTGCTTTTTGTCCCCTTCCACTTCCCTGATTCCTGTGCCAATGCGCTGACAATTTCAGCCTTAGACCCCAGCGCCAAGTGTGCTGAAACGAAAGTATGCGCTGTCAAAATGGAGGTAAAACGATGAAAGGAGACATGTATCTTGTTCGGTCATCAGACGATGAGATACTGGAAAAGGCTGAATATGGCGGCGCGGTCACTTCCCTGCTCAAGTTCGCCCTGGAGAGTGAGCGAATGGACGCTGTCGTTGCCACAAAAGCGATGGACGGCAACCGGTATCAAGGCGTACCGGTTCTAATCACTGAGCCAGACAAGGTGATAGAAACCGCAGGAGCGTTGCATTGCACCTCGCCTAACATAGCCCGCTTTCTTAAGGAATACCTTGATGGTGCCTCTAGCCTCAGGATAGCCGCTGTTGTCAAGCCATGTGATGCGAAGGCAATAATTGAGCTCGCCAAGAGAACCCAGATTAACCTAGATAACGTGCTGCTTATCGGTTTGAACTGCACTGGCACTCTACCCTCGGCGAGGGCGAAGAAAATGATGAAGGTGGAGTTTGAGGTAGACCCTGCAGATATCGCCGCGGAGGAAATCGAAGATAACAAATTGACAATCAGGTTAACGGATGGGACAGAGAAGGACAAGGATTTGGCCGACCTGGAGGAGAAGGGATACGGGCGGCGGGAGAACTGCCGCAGATGCGAGACCAACATTCCCATAATGGCTGATATAGCCTGCGGCAAATGGGGGGCTCCCGACAAGAACACAACCTTTATCGAGGTCTGCTCCGAAAGAGGAGGCGATTTTGTCCAGGCAGCAATTGAAGCTGGCTATATCAGGGCGGAGCAACCAAGCAAGGACGCCATCGAAGCCAGAAGCAAGAAGGATGAGGCAGCAGCAGAACTCGCTCGGCGATGGCAGGAGAAAGATTTTGCGCCTTTGAAAAAGATGAGTGCCGAAGAGAGGTTCAATTACTGGTTTGGTCACTTCAGCCGCTGCATCAAGTGTTATGGTTGCCGCGATGCCTGCCCAATATGCTACTGCAAGGACTGCTGTCTGGAGGCAGACAGGGGATTAGTTAGTCCCGGGGAGGTGCCGCCTGACGTCCTGTTCCCTATGATAAGAATCTCTCACGTCATGGATTCCTGTGTCAATTGTGGACAGTGCCAGGACGTTTGCCCAATGGAGTTGCCTCTTTCCAGCTTGATATTCCTGCTTAATAGAGAATTGGCCGGCATTTTCAAGTATGAACCCGGGGCGGATGCGAACACTCTGCCACCACTGCGGACAATTACCGATGCCGAATTAGCCGTTGAAGGCGTCGAACTGACCTTGTAGGTGCCGAGGCAAGCATCATATCGACCAGGTACCCCGTAGCTGCCAACGCAGGCAGCACACCCACCGGGTACCCTCGTAGCAAGAATAGAGGGGGTGATAATATGAGCTTCGAACCGAAGATTGTGGGTTTTCTGTGCAACTGGTGTTCGTATCGAGGAGCTGACCTGGCTGGCACCGCCAGGATGAAATGCGCGCCCAACGTCAGAACCATCAGAGTAATGTGCAGCGGGCGAGTGGAGCCAACCTTTATCCTCAAAGCTTTTCAACTGGGGGCTGATGGCGTTTTGGTCTTGGGTTGTCATCCCGGTGACTGCCATTACGCTGAAGGTAACTACAAGGTAGCCCGGCGTATGCCACTGCTGAAGAAGATGCTGGCTCAACTAGGGGTTGAAGATGAGCGCGTCCGCCTCGACTGGGTATCAGCATCCGAAGGCGACCGCTTTGTGTCGATAATAGACGACATGACCGAGAAGGTTAGAGCTCTAGGCCCCTTCAGCAAGAACTCTGGGGAGGAAAAACATGGCTAAACTCAATTTGGCGATTTACTGGTCGGCTAGTTGTGGTGGTTGTGACGTCGCTATTTTGGATATAAACGAGAAGATTCTCCAGGTGGCTGAAATTGCCGATATTGTCTTCTGGCCGATAGCCCTCGACTTCAAACGACATCATGTCGAGGCGATGGAAGACAAATCTATTGACGTTTGCTTATTCAATGGAGCGGTCAGGACTTCAGAGCAGGAGGAGATGGCTGAGTTGCTCCGCGCCAAATCCAAGGCAATGGTTGCTTTTGGCTCGTGCGCCCATCTTGGGGGGATACCAGGGCTGTCCAACTTCACCAACCGTGCCGAGACCTTCGAGCGGGCTTATATTGAGGCACAGAGCTGTGACAATCCCGACAAGACCCTCCCGCAGACTATGACCAAGGTCGCTGAAGGCGAGTTAGAGCTACCCGAATTCTATGATACTGTGAAAGCATTGGACCAAGTCGTTGATGTTGAGTATTATATCCCGGGTTGTCCTCCCACCGTCCCTATCATCTCCCAAGTTGTGGATGCCTTGGCTGCTGGGCAATTGCCACCAGTCGGTACAGTATTCGGATCAGACAAAGCGCTATGTGACGAGTGCCCCAGGACAAAGGAAGAGAAGAAGATCACCAAGATTTATCGTCCCCATGAGATTATCCCTGACCCTGAAAAATGCCTTCTGGAACAAGGGATAATATGTATGGGGCCGGCGACACGCGGAGGCTGTGAAGCTCGATGCATTGCCGCTAATATGCCATGCCGCGGCTGCTTCGGGCCGCCGCCTGGAGTTACTGACCAGGGGGCCCACATGCTCAGTGCCTTAGCCTCCATTCTTGATGTCACGGAGGATGAAGATATTGCCCGAATGATTGATGAGATACCTGACCCGGCAGGCACTTTCTATCGGTTTGGTCTGCCCACCGCAATGATGAATAGAAGGCGAATGTAATCTAGGAGAAAGCACTATGAAGCGAATTGTAATCGACCCGTTTACTCGCCTCGAAGGTCATGGCAGAATAGACATTTTTCTTGATGATGAGGGCGATGTGAAGAACGCCTATCTTCGAGTGCCAGAACTTCGTGGCTTCGAGAAGTTCTGTGAAGGGAGACCGGTAGAGGAGCTCCCTCGAATTACTCCCAGAATCTGTGGCGTTTGTCCCTCAGCCCACCACATGGCGTCAGCTAAAGCTGTTGATGCTGTGTACCATGTCGATCCACCCCCGGTAGCCAAGAAGATAAGGGAATTGTATTATGCGGCTCACATGTGCCATTCCCACATCGCTCACTTCTACGCCCTAGCGGCTCCTGATTTTGTCCTGGGCCCCACGGCTGACCCCGCGGAAAGAAACATACTAGGTCTTATTGCCAAGGTTGGACTGGAAACCGGCACGGAGGTTATCAAGCATCGGGCGTATGCCCAGGATATCCAGGCAGTTATCGGCGGTAAGGCGACTCACTCAGTGTGTGGCTTGCCTGGCGGCGTTAGCAAAGCGGTTACTGAAGATGAGCGTCGCGATTTCGAGGAAAAATCCAAGTCCATGGTGGAATTCGGCAAGCTATCATTGAAGATTTTTGACGATGTCGTTCTGCAAAACAAAGAGTATGTTGACCTTGTCTTAAGCGACATGTATACCATGAAGAGCTACTACATGGGCTTGGTCGACGCCAACAACAAAGTGAACTTCTACGAGGGCGATGTGCGAGTTGTGGACCCCGATGGGAAGGAATTCGTCAAGTTCAAGCCGGCTGACTACCTCGACCACGTGGCTGAGCATGTTGAGACGTGGACTTACCTTAAATTCCCCTTCTTGAGGAAGATTGGTTGGAAAGGGCTGGTTGAAGGCAAGGATAGCGGTGTCTATAGGGTGGCACCTCTAGCTCGGCTTAACGCTGCCGCCGGCATGGCAACGCCATTGGCTCAGGCTGAGTATGAAAGAATGTATCAAACCCTAGGTGGCAAGCCAGTTGACCATACTCTGGCTATGCACTGGGCGCGGTTGATTGAGCTTCAATATGCCGCCGAAGAAATGCTGAGGCTGTGCCAGGACCCGGAAATAACTGACCCCAACGTCCGCACAATCCCAACGGCAACTCCAGATGAAGGCGTTGGCATAATAGAAGCCCCGCGGGGCACTCTTATCCATCACTATCAAACTGACGAGAATGGCATGACAAAGAAAGTCAATTTGATTGTGGCCACCGGCAATAACAACGCTGCCATGTGCATGTCTATCAAGAAGGTCGCCCAGGCTATGATTCAGAAGGGCAAGGAAGCTACGGAAGGTATCCTCAATATGGTTGAGATGGCCTACCGAGCCTATGATCCGTGCATCGCTTGCGCAACACACGCACTGCCAGGACAAACCCCTCTCGAGGTAGTTATCTATGATAGCAAGGGAGAAGCGGTGAAAAGGCTAAGCCAGCACCTACAGTGAAAGCCATCCCGACAACGAGGACTGCACCCCCGAAGTGAGACGCCTAATCCCCGGGCGCGTCGAGATGGTTGTTCAGGAGCTGGGTGGTACCAGCATCCCAAACCAGCCACGCAGGCACCATAGCTGCTGTAGTGCAGGCATTATCGTGTGAAAGCTGGTGGTGCAGTTCCCTCTTTCATAACAGACAAAAGGTGCATCTTTCGCACATGCTACGCCGACTACTGCAGAATTCGGCGATTAGAGTGACGGATTGTCTGAACTGCGCGTATGCCTTACAATTAGAACATGCCGAACGAACATGATATTCGGTATGTGGTCAGTCTCTCGCTGGAACAGGTCGCCTCTGGCTGTGAGCAGACAATTAAGATAAGAACCAGTGAAGTGTGCCCTTCGTGCAATGGTTCCGGTAGAAGTTCAACGCCAGATTCAACAGCCTGCCCGAGTTGCCGTGGTACAGGGGAAACCTATCAGGCGCTTCCCACATCAGTGCGGATACCAGCCGGTGTGAAGGACGGTTGTCAATTACGGGTCGAGACCAGGGGACAGATTGGAGAAAAGGGAGAGAGCCCAAAGCGGCTTAGCGTAGTAGTCTCTATTAGGGCTCACAAAATCTTTCAGCGCCATGACGATGATATCATCTATGAGTTGCCGCTAAACTTTGCTCAAGCCGCCTTGGGAGCTGAAGTGATGGTGCCCACGCTTCAAGGCAATGTTGCATTTGGAATCCCCGCGGGCACTCAAACAGGGGAGGTCTTCCGCCTCAAACGTAAGGGCATCCCTCATTTCGGTAGACGAGGTAGGGGTGACCAGTTGATTAAGGTACGAGTAGTGACACCAACTTCGCTTGATGAAAGTCAGCGGCGGCGCCTCGAAAGGCTCGCCAAGAGCCTACCTCAAGCTGAATCACGAAAGCCCAAGAATAGAAAACAAGGGAACTCGTGATTGCGCCCCCCCATTAGAGAAGTGGTGATGTGGGGGTTGAGGCCCATCACCACTTCTCTTGGGAGAGACGGGAAGTAAGCCAGGTACGCAGTGGTTCATCCAATACGCCGACTCTGGATTCCAGCCAGCGGATGTCCCCGCTCTGCAGAGCTGCTTTTGCCTCTGAAGTTAGCTTGTACCCTTTGAGAGCTTGCTTAGGATTATCTGCCAGCTTCGCTAAGAAGGCGTTGTCGTCCCTCGCTCTAGCCAACACTGATACCAGGCCGCTTGTCTCTGCATCCAGGTAGGGCGTCTGTTGGGGTTGGAGACGGAGCTTGGAGAAGACCTTCGTCATCAGTGGTCTAGCAGCTACCGCTTCATCAGCACGCTCCTGACGAAGATATGCGAACCAATAAATGCTGCCTACGAAAGTCCCACCGACTATGTTGCCCAGAGTAACTGGTACGAGATTACCGATGAAACCGACAGCGCTGAGATTGGCTACCTGGCCGGCGGTTACACCAGCGGCTTCGAGAACTCCGCCCTGTCCGACCATAGCCATGCCCATGGGAATAAAATACATGTTAGCAATGCTGTGTTCAAAGCCACAAGCCACAAAGGCCGTTATGGGGAAGACGATGGCGAATATCTTGTCAACGGTGGTACGAGCCCCAAAGCAGAGCCAGACAGCCAAGCAGACCAGAGCATTGCACAGGATACCCCGCGCAAAAGCGGGCCAAAAGGCCAAGCTGACTTTGGCATTGGCGATTAGCAGGGCATTAGCACCCACCTTGTAGGCATCCAGCGTCCAGAATTGACTGTAGAAGACTATGAGTACCAGAAGTAATGACCCAATGAGATTGGTGAAGTAGACTACGCCCCAATTCTTCAGCATTTGAGTCAATTTGATCTTGCCGCTGATGCGGCTGCCTATCATTAGAGCGTTGCCGGTGAATAACTCAGCCCCGGCTACCACCACAAGAACTAGTCCTAAGCAGAACGCTAGCCCACCTAGCAACTTGGTTAGACCAAAGCCGATACTGATATCAGTAGTCACGAGGGTGCAGAACATAGCTCCCAGACCAATGAAGAACCCCGCCAGTATGCCAAGAAGAGAGATAGAAAGGAGATTTCCATTTGCCTTGGCTACGCCTGTGTCTTCCATTTTGAGGGCCATGTCTACCGGCGGACGACAATCGGTCGTAGCGGATTTTCTTAGCTCCTCCAGGGCAGACTGCAAGCCAGACACTTCAGCAGGTGCGGGCTTTGCAGGTTCCAACACCCGTAGCTCTTTACCAGCTAGTCGTGCGCGTGCCATAGTTATATGTCCCTCGCTTTACCATTTCTCCTGACACAGCCGGGACCACAGCCAGGTCGCCAGCCGCTTGTCCAGCTTGCCAACCCAGCCTTCGATCTTCTGGATATCACCGCTCGCCAAAGCGGCTTTCTCCTCCGGGCTCAAGGTGTAATACTCCCTGAGAGCTTCGTGCGGGTCATCCGTCATGCGGGCGAAGAACTTGGGCTCGTCGGCTGCCCTGGCCAGCACAGACAGTACCGCCCACCTTCCAGCCAAGCCTTCCTTTGGGACCACCGTAGGGGCTCTGACGAGCTCCTCGACCGCTTTCGTGGTTCCCCCGGTCGTTGCATCAGCTACCTTCACCTTAGCCATTTGACGTCACCTCCTTCTTCCTTGATTTCTTTCTCTATCACAACTGTAGCAATTACCGAGGCATCCCTCATCGGTCTTGGGCTCTAATCCCGCCAGAACTTTGGTCTTGCCCCAAAGTCCTTGCCCGCGTCCAGAAGTACCGCACCAAAGGGTCCACTGTGATACAAGAAGAAATAGCGCTTGCTGGAGTGAGGTTCCCAACACCTGGCCCAAACATGTTTGCTCCACTGTCCCCTGCCGTGTCATCCAACACGCCTCGCAATTGATGCCGAGTCGATGCTTTGTCTCAACGTCATTGAGAAGATGCCAAAAGGGGCTTCCTCCATGCGAGCAGAGAAAAGCAGGTAACGAGAAAGTGGGCGGCGGTGGCAGATTGGTTTGGCTATATTGGCTCAGTCTCGGAGGTCACTGGGCTGCGGAAGGATAACTGCCACCGCCGGAGGCTCGGTACCCTCCTCTATTGAGCACCACACCTACCTTGTTTGTAGAACAATGCCATCGAGCATATGACCCAAGACCAGATGCGCCTCCAACTCTTCAAAAAGGGAATCTACACTTGCACCAATCCTATGCTGAAATCACACCGATCGGGAACACCCACCTTCCGAACTTGTCATGCAGAACAACAGCCGCCGAACCATAGGCCGCTGCAGCGCCACAGAAAAGCCCCTCTATTCCAGGGATTATGGCCGGGAGACCCACATAGAAGTGCGCCGCAAGCAAGAAGAAGAGTACGGTCAAACTCGCGAATACAAAGATGTGCACTCTGGAGATCTTGAACGTACCAATCGTCATGTAGCCGGTGAATATTCCCCAGGCTATACACAGCCAGGCCAGTCCAGGACCATCCAACGCAACAACACCGGTCCACTCCAGAAGAAAGGCAAAGCTCAACCCTATCCAGAACAGGCCGTAGGAAGTAAATGCGGTCAGCCCGAAGGTGTCGCCCCGTCGAGCATCGATTATGCCGGCGATAACCTGAGCTATTCCTCCCCAGAAAAACCCATATATGAGGGGTAGGACGCTATCAATCAAACCGATGTTATGTATCTGCAACAGAATAGTGTTTAGACCGAATCCAGCTAACCCGAGGGCGCCCGGATTTGCCCATTGAACTTCATCGCTTGCCATCACTCTTGCCACAAAAGAACCTCCTTCTTCAAGTGCTGAATCTGCTTATACTTGCCGAACCTCTTGATACAAGCCTGTTCGCTTAACTTATCTGGGCGCTGGAAGCCTCGCTTTCCCCCTTATCCAAGAATCAATTACCCTTGCTTCTGCACAATTGCGACCGCTTTCATTCGTCAGGCAGAACGGCCCTCTTTTCGGCATTAACCGGGGATTCGCTCAACCCCGTCTGGCGGGTTAGTCCTGCGACGTAACACCGAGCAACTGAGTGTATGCTTGACGCAGCCTTGTTGCTACTACACGCGCCATTGCACGGCCCAGTTTGCAGCCTATCTCAGGTTTGGTAAGACACAAATCGCACAGTTGTTGTCCGTCAAAAGCTAGTACCTTTGTCTTCTCTATAGCCTTGACTGTAGCAGTACTGGTATGTGGCTGTATCATACCCGACCAACCAAAGGTCTCAAAGTCGCAGACTGCCTGCACCTGGCGTTGGGCCAGCGGTCCCACTTCCAGGATGATCCCCACCAAGCCTTCCTCGATTATGTAGACCTTTTCCTCTATGCGACCCTGTTTAGATATGATTGTCCCAGGCTCAAACATCTCAGGCGTACACATCTCTTCCAACACGCCGAGCTGCTCGTCAGTCATGTCACGAAGCAAGTCCGACCTTTTCAGTACCTCTATCTTATCCATGTTTTCACCTCCGATTGCTGCGCAGGCCTCGGCACTGCACGCGTTCTTTAAGCTACCCGCAGTATTCTATCACCGCCTTCAAAGCCACTCCACCTCCTCTCCTTTACCACGGTCTGAACCACCGTCGGTGGCTACCAGCCTTATCACCCGCTGGAAGAAGCTGACGTCCTATCGCACACCAAGGTATCGACCACCGACGGGTCAGCCAGGGTGCTGGTGTCACCCAGTTCATGGACATCACCGGCAGCAATTTTGGTCAGTATCCTTCTCATGATCTTCCCGCTTCTGGTCTTGGGCAAGGCGTCGGCGAATTGAATCTCGTCTGGTGAGGCTATGGGCCCAATCTCCTTGCGAACATGGGCTACCAGCTCCTTCTTGAGAGCATCAGACTTCTCTTCGCCAGCATTTAGAGTGACAAACGCATATATCCCCTGCCCCTTTATCTCGTGGGGCATGCCAACGACGGCAGCCTCTGCTACCTTGTCGTGAGATACCAGAGCGCTTTCAACTTCGGCTGTTCCCATGCGGTGACCCGATACATTGATGACATCATCTATGCGCCCCATCAGCCAGTAGTAACCATCCTCGTCTATCCTGGCTCCGTCTCCAGTAGTATATACACCAGGGTACTGAACGAAGTAGGTGTTCTTGAATCTTTCCGGGTCACCGTAGACTCGCCGCATCAACCCCGGCCATGGCTTCCTGATGACGAGATAGCCACCCTCATTCACGGCTGCGGGAGAGCCATCCTCCTCAAGTATTGCCAGGTCAACCCCAGGAAAAGGTAGCGTGGCGGCACCCGGCTTGATAGGGATGGCCCCTGGGAGAGGAGTGATCAATATGCCCCCCGTCTCTGTCTGCCACCAGGTGTCCACAATTGGGCACCTGCCTTTCCCTATTACGTTGTAGTACCACATCCAGGCTTCGGGATTGATGGGCTCACCAACCGTGCCAAGGATACGCAAGCAGCTCAGGTCATGCCTGTTGGGCCAGTCATCGCCCTCTCTCATTATCGCCCGCAAGGCGGTGGGGGCAGTATAGAAGATGTTGACCTGGTAGTTCTCCACGATATCCCAGAACCTATCCGGGTGGGGGTAGGTCGGAACCCCCTCGAACATAAGGCTCGTCGCCCCGAAAGCCAGGGGGCCGTAAACGATGTAGCTGTGCCCGGTAACCCAGCCGATATCTGCCGTGCACCAGAAGGTGTCTTCTTCCTTCACGTCGAATGTCCATTGAAAGGTCTGGTAGCAGAAAAGGAGATAGCCAGCCTGAGTATGAAGCACCCCCTTGGGCTTTCCCGTGCTGCCGCTGGTATAGAGGATGAAGAGGGGATCCTCTGCATCCATCACCTCGGGCTCGCAGGACGCGTTAATGCCATCACCAGACATCTCGTCATCCCACCAGCGGTCACGGCCCTCCTTCATGGGCACTTCAATGCCAGCCCTCTTGACTACTATTACATCCTTTGCCGCCGGGCAGCTTGCGAGGGCTTCATCTGCATTGTCCTTGCTTCTGATGATCCTGCCGCCACGATAGTAACCATCCACACAAATAAGCATCGTGGACTCACAGTCCAGCATCCTGTCTTTCAACGCATCAGCGCTGAACCCGCCAAAAACAACGTTATGGATCGCACCAATCCTGGCGCAGGCCAGCATAGCAATCGGCAACTCGGGAATCATGGGCAGATAAATCGATACGCGGTCACCCTTCTTGACGCCGCGCCTCCTCAGTACATTGGCGAACTTGCACACTTCCCGGTAGAGCTTCTGATAGGTGAGTGTCTTACTATCACCAATGTCCCCTTCCCAAATGAGCGCCGCCTTATTTCTCCTCCACGTTCTGACATGCCTATCCAGGCAGTTAAAGCAAACATTGAGTTTGCCCCCCACAAACCACTCGTGCTTGCCCTCCTTGAAATCCTCGACAAGCACCTTGTCCCACTTCCTGTACCAGGCCAGTTGTTCCGCCATCTCGCCCCAGAATCCCTCTGGGTCATCAATGGACTTATTGTAGATCTCTCTGTATTGCTCCAGACTCTTGATATACGCATCCTTCCTGAGATGCTCCGGAGGCTCGAAAACCCTTTTCTCCTCCATCATTGAGGTAATTGCGTTTTCACTAGCCCCAGCCTGCTTGTTCGCTGTTGCTGTCATCTTCCTTATCTCCTTTCTCAATTTAGTAAAGGCCGTCGTAGTCCGGTAAGCCCACACCCTTGGCCCCAGGTTTCAGACTCCCTGGCGCCTGCCTCTTTACCGATCAGCCCTTTCTCCCAGCTTACGGCTGCAAACCAGGTTCTTCAGGCAGAGCTTGTAGGCCCGCTACTTGCCAACCGCGTAGTGTAACAGCTACCACGCTATCCCTCATCGGTCTTGAGCTCTAGTTTGAGCTGGCCTTTGGTCACGGCCACAAGTACTACACATGTCAGTGACGGAAGACTGAGTGACATTCAAAGGAACTGCCGCCTGCACTGCACAAAGCGGACATGTTTTGAGCATTGGCCTTGGCTCTTTCATATGATATGCATTATAAGTGCGGCAAAAGACATGCGGTATGCCGTGCTCCTAGTGGCTATCGCTGGCGTGGGTTATTCTAGTGCCCTTCTGATAGAAAGTGAGAGCGCGGCTGCTAAGCTATCTCCGTCGGCAAAACAGTTCTACTCGTATGCTAGACTTCTATCCTCTAGCTCACGCTTGGGCGAGTACATGCTACCGTGATCATATCCCAAACCAAGGCTCAAAATGGCTGCGTTGGATATTGATCGGCGAGCGATACAGTTCGTGAACAAGGCAGCTCCGGTGTGGCAACTCTATTACAAAGCCGAGAGAAAGAGGGGAGGCAAAATGCCAAAGGTGGCTACTGCTAACAAGCTCTTAGAGGCATATGCCACATGATGCGAGTCACCACCACCTTTGCCCAACTAGGCAGAAAAGCTCAGTTTCCCAGTGAGAATGAACTCGTGAATCGCCCTGGTATTGGAGGCTCTCAATTTGCGCGGACAATCGCGCCCTCAATCCCCCTCGCAAAATCTAAGCCTTTCGCCAACAGCCCCCCTTGACGTGTGTTCTGGCCCTCGGTCAGTTGTCACTCTTCTGGCGAAGCTAGAAGACATTCAATCTCTGATGCAAGCATGCCTCCAGGACAAAGAGCAAGACATTCTCTACAAACAGGACATACCTTAGCTGCTATCCCTGGGACGAAAGTAACTTGCCGTTCTATCCCCCTCCCAGTGAAGCAAATGGCATTTGCCCCCTTAATTTCGGCACAGTACCTAACGCATAGGCCGCAAAGAACACAGAAATTCAGATCCGCTTCGAACCGTGATTCTTTTAGGCCATAGTGCCGAGCCAGACTCTCCACTGGCCCTGTAGGAGCTAAAGGCATAAGTAGCTCTAGAATCATTTGGCGGATTCGGTCCACTCGCTCTGATCTTGTCTTTACCACCAATCCCTCTTCTGCCGGATAAGCGCACGATGCCACTAGCCTTGTTTGTCCATCCTCGACTATTTCCACTGTACATAGTCGACAGCCACCGTAAGGCGCGAGCCTATCATCGTAGCAAAGCGTGGGTATATCGATCCCTACCTCCCGGGCTGCCTGAAGAATGGTCATTCCTTCCCCAGCATTGACCATCTTGCCATCAATGTTCATCGCTATGCTTTTCACTTTCACCTCCCTCTGCGTTCTCCTCTTGCTTAACTCGCGACTAGGCGCGGTGCCGGTTCAGCAGAGAGCTTTATGACAGCATCGAAGCGAGGAGGGCAAACCTCAAGGCAAGTCCCGCACTTGGTGCATTTTTGCTGGTCAATCACAGGAATCAGGCCTTCGCCTCCAATGATTGCATCTGCGGGGCAGTTGCGGACACAGATCATACATGCTTGGCATTTATCAGGAAGGATACAGTATGAAATCAGTTCTCGACAAACGTTGGCTGGGCAACACTTGTCCTTGATGTGCGCTTCGTACTCGTCTCTGAAATATCTGATAGTACTCAGCACAGGGTTGGGTGCAGTTCTGCCAAGAGCACACAGTGAAGCCTCTTTCATCGTCGCAGAAATCTCCTCAAGGAGCTCGATATCTCCGTCTCTGCCTTTCCCGAGGCAGATGTTATTCAAGATATTGAGCATCTGCCTCAGCCCCTCACGGCAGGGAACACATTTGCCACAGGACTCATAGCAAAGGAAGCTGACGAAATACCGAGCTGTGTCCACCATGCAGGTGTCCTCATCCATAACAACCATGCCTCCCGAGCCCATCATCGAGCCCACTTCGGTAAGCTCGTCAAAATCGACCGGCGTATCAATCAACTGCTCGGGGATACAGCCGCCAGAGGGCCCGCCAGTCTGCACTGCCTTGAACTTCTTGCCTCCGGGGATTCCACCACCTATGTTGTAGATAATCTCCCTCAGAGTGATGCCCATAGGCACCTCTACTAAGCCGGTGTTGTTGACTTTGCCAACCAACGAGAATATCTTCGTCCCTTTGCTCCGTTCGGTGCCTATGGAGATATACCAACCGGCACCTTTAGTGATTATCAAAGGTATATTGGCCCAGGTCTCCACATTGTTGAGGTTAGACGGCTTATTGAAAATGCCCCTGATGGCTGTATGGATATACTTGGGACTAGGCTCCCCCACTCTGCCCTCGATCGCCGCCATTAGGGCGGTTGATTCGCCCGACACGAAGGCACCGGCACCACGGTGCACTTCAACATTGAAGGCAAAGCCGGAGCCAAGGATGTTCTGGCCCAGGAAGCCATATTCCACAGCCTGTTTTATGGCCACCGCCACATTTTCCACTGCCAAAGGGTACTCCTGACGTACATAGACATAGCCCAGGTGAGACCCAATGGCATAGGCCCCAATAATTAGCCCTTCGAGAACGCTGTGGGGATTTCCCTCAAGAAGACTTCTGTCCATATAAGCCCCAGGGTCTCCTTCGTCAGCGTTAACAATCACATACTTGACCTCATCCGTGGCATTGCGGCATTCCTCCCACTTCCTGCCAGCTGGGAATCCACCCCCGCCCCGGCCCCGGAGATTGGCCTTTTTCACTTCTTCGACCACCTGCTTGGGTGTCATCTCGAATAGTGCCTTCACTAGTGCAGAGTAGCCACCGAGCGCGATATAATCCTCGATGCTTTTCGGATCGATTTTACTGTTATTGCCAAAAACCAGCCGTAGCTGATTCCTGTAGAAAGGTATTTCGGATTCATGGACCACTGTCTCGCCAGTTACAGGGTCAGTATATAGAAGGCCATGGACGACCTGTTTACCAATAACCGTCTCGCGAAGAATCTCCGGCACATCACTTGGCTGCACCTGCACATAGGTAATGCCCTCAGGATAAATAACAACTAAAGGCCCCTTCTCGCAGAAACCGTGGCAGCCTGTTCTCTTCAGGTCAACCTTAGTCTCTAAACCGTGTAGCTTGATGCCCTGGACAAAAGCAAGCGCGACTTCTTGGCCGGCAAGAGCACGGCAGCCTGTCCCAGAACATACCGCGATACAAGGCTTATTAGGGTCTCTTCTGGCAATAACAGCCTTCCTGATATTTTCTAACTCAGCAGGTGATTTTAGTGGAACCATGGCTTCCCTCTTAGACAACTAATCATATTTGTCAAAAATCTCCCCGACCTTTGTCACGGCTAACTTACCGTGGAAGTCACCATCAACCACCATCACAGGTCCCAGAGCACAACAACCAAGGCAATTAACAGTTTGCAGGGTGAACTTTTGGTCAGGTGTTGTCTCACCAGGCTTGATCCCCAGGACTTGTTCCACCTTGCCTAGCAGTCTCGGCCCTCCTTGGACGTGGCAAGTAGTGCCAAGGCACACTTGCACGACATGGCGCCCCTGGGGAAGAAGGTTAAACGCCTTGTAGAAGGTAGCAATGTTATAAACCTGCGCCAGTGGGACTCCCAGCCTTTCGGACACCCACGTCAGAGCAGATTTAGGAAGCCAGCGCAATTGTGCCTGCACGTCAAGAAGTATCTGGATTAAACTGCTCTTATCACCTTGATACTTGTCTATAACAGCATCAACGCCGTGCAACTCATTGATGAGATGCCCGATCGTCTCTTGCCTTTCTTCGACTTGGCCCAGAGCTTCGGCGTCACGCATCATCAATGTTTCCAGGCTCCTTAGCTCAAGGCCCAGAGGGGGCTCATCCAGATGCAACGAAAGATGCTCGCCAAAAAGATCCAAGCCCGTCAGTAAAGTATCACTTCTGCTTGAGCTGGACTTCTGCTCAATGTCATGCGAGATTTGGCTTTGTGCGTGGGTCATCCTTCCTCCTACGGACTTTTGGTTACTCTACGTCCTTTTTGATTTGCCTCTCGATTATGACTATAGCAATTACCAGGGTATCTTTCATCGGTCTTCCGCTTCAATTTTAGTAGAACTTTGGTCATGCCCAAAAGTACTAGACAACATGTGGAAGGAAGAAGGAATGACACTTGAAGGAGCTCACATCTGCGATGTCTGAAGCACATATGTTTGAACCATTGGCCTTGGCTCTTTCATCTGATATGCATTATAATTAGCGCTGAGCCACTTCGGAGTTGTGTGCAATGCCGTCCAAGATCAGGATCTTGATTGCTGATGACCATCCTTTGCTGCGCGAAGCCCTGCATCAGGTCTTTTCCAGCAAAAAGGACATGGAAATAGTTGGTGAAGCAAGTGACGGGGAAGAAGCTATCAATCTGGCTTCCCAATTGAAGCCAGATATCGTGCTGATGGACATCATGATGCCGAAGGTTGACGGCATTGAGGCTAGCAGGCAGATCAAGAAGGTCGCTCCGAATATAGCCATATTGATTCTCACCGCCTATGACGACGACAATTACGTCTTAGGACTGCTTGAGGCGGGAGCAGCCGGCTACTTGCTCAAGAGTGCTCGAGGGCAAGACCTGATACAGGCCGTACGGGCTATCCAGGCTGGCGAATCGGTGCTTCATCCGCATATCATTGAGAAGCTGCTCAAACGCGCCATACTCAGGTCGGCTCAGACTGACGACCGCAAGGCAGGCGACCTTCTGAGCGAGCGGGAGACAGAAATGCTGGAACTGCTGGCTACAGGTATGAGCAACAAGGAGATAGCCGAGAGACTGTGCCTCAGTCTACGCACTGTCAAAGCTCACATGTCCAATATCTTCACCAAGATGAATGTAGCCTCACGCAGTGAGGCCCTCGTTGAAGGCTTGAAGCTGGGGCTCGTCTCCCTGGAAGACATCAAGCAGCAAGACGCATCAGGGGGCTAGTAGCGTCTGATCTGCCGACACGTTCTTCCTCGCTGAACAATAAAGGGAAACGTTCAGAGCGATGTCACTTAAACGGCGAGATGTTCACACCTGTATCATCGTCTGCCTCTTCCTGCTGTTGACGGTATCCCATTACCAGGAGCTCCTGGTCGGAGTACCCTTTCTAGGCAAAATAGATGTTCTCTTCCTTCTTGGCTTGTCGCGCCATGCCGTAGAGCGTTTCATATACCCTCTGCTTGTGGCCTACGCCAGCTGGACATCGGGACCAAAGTACGGCAGTGCAACATGGGTAGCATCTGCTGTGGCTATGCTGCCACGGGCGCTGCTCATTTCCACTAGCCCCAGAGATGCCGTAATCGAGACCATCGCTGC
>CAZTRR010000018.1:0-7940 GCA_964616785.1 uncultured Dehalococcoidales bacterium | reverse complement strand
ACCGAGGAGAGAAGACTGAGGGACAGGCTCCGAGTCCAAATCCAGAAGAACCTCATCGCGCAGGAGGAAGAGCGGAAGCGCATCGCTCGCGAACTCCACGATGATATCGCTCAGTCTATATTGCTAGTATCGCGTCGACTCGACAATCTTATGTCCGAAGCTGGTCGGAGATTGCCACCAGCGGCAGCAGGTGAGCTGGAGCAGCTACGCGGCATAGCCGATGAGATTTATCAGAGCCTGCAGCGCTACGCCCGAGACCTAAGGCCAAGCATCTTGGATCAGATGGGGCTGGTGGCGGCCTTGAATTGGTTAGCCGAGGAGCTTAACAAGGACCTGGGAATCATAGCTGAAGTCAAAGCAGACACATTGCCTTCGGTTCCGTCGGAAATGGAGCTGGTCATGTTCCGCATTGCACAGGAGGCTTTGAGCAATGTTCGGAAGCATGCTGAAGCCTCTGAGGTCAGCATCACCGTGGAGTTGGACGCAAGCGACATCAAGATGACCATCACAGACAACGGCAAGGGCTTCTCAGTACCCGAATTAGCTGAGGATTTGGCCAGAGAAGGGAAACTCGGTGTGTTGGGGATGGAAGAGCGAGCACGCTTGGTTGGAGGCAACCTGGAGATAAGGTCGGAGCCAGGCAAAGGCACAAGTGTCATCGTGAAGGCCCGGATATGAAACAGCGGTCCAGACCTCGCATGACCCAGGCTGGAAGTGCTCCAGATGCCGTGCTACCGTTCGCAGCCATAATGACTTGATAGAAAACGGCGCCGAGTCCCCGGCGGTGGCCATTATTGTTCCGCGGCCCAGGGACCGCCGGGCCTCAGTCCCCCTTCTCGACCGGATAGCCAAACCGCTTTGATTTGCCGGACTCGGTACCCTGGCCAGCAAAACGACCGTTTCAGCCTTTGAATTTGTGAGAAGATATGGTAGAATTTAGTTGATGCAATCCCTTGTACACTCTCGTTTCATCAGCACTAAATGTGGGATTGACATTTGCCGTTCCGCTCTGGCGCCCAAGCCAAGAACCGCTGATGAATCCTCACAGGTCTAGGTAGAATCCCATAAGCATGTCACAGAAAGCCAACAACAGTAAATCTGAAGACTACAGTGCCGAGGATATCCGTATTCTGGATGGCCTAGAGGCGGTACGACGTCGCCCGGGTATGTACATTGGCAGCACTGACCAGCACGGCCTGCACCATCTCGTCTACGAGATAGTCTACAACGCCATAGACGAGGCAATGGCTGGCTATTGTAGCCGGACTCAGGTAACGATTCATGAGGATAACTCAGTAACAGTTGTCGACAATGGTCGAGGCATACCCGTGGAGATCCACCCAGCAACCAATGCGTCAGCGTTGGAAGCAGTCATGACTCGGCTTCACGCGGGAGCCAAGTTCGGCGGCCACACCTACACGGTATCCAGCGGACTGCATGGTGTTGGTGCTTCAGTAGTGAACGCCTTGTCTTCCCGGCTAACTGTCGAGGTCAGACGCCAAGGGAAAGCCTATCACCACGAATACCAACGGGGGACGCCCATTGGAGATTTGAAAGCCATCGGCAAAACCGAAGATACAGGAACCACCATCACGTTCATGGCCGACACAGAGATCTTCGGCGACGTCAATTACGACTTCGACACAATCTGCCAGCGCCTGAAAGAACTGGCTTTCCTCAACAAGGAGCTGGAAATAAGCTTGAAAGACGAAAGGGTTGACCAAGAGGCGACGTTCTACTTCGAAGGCGGCATAGCCAGCCTTGTCGCGCGATTCAACAAGAACAGGCAACTCCTTCACTATCAGCCGATTTACATGTCCGGCACAGTCGACAGCACCGTAGTCGAAGCAGCCCTGCAATACAATGACGGGTTTACCGAATCTACACTCAGCTTCGCCAACTGCGTCAACACAATAGACGGGGGCAGCCATCTTACTGGATTCCGCTCCGCACTAACCCGGGTACTCAATGACTATGCCCGAAAGAACAGATTGCTCAAAGATACTGAGCCCAACTTGATAGGTGACGATGTTCGGGACGGGCTAACGTCCGTTATTAGCGTTAAGCTTGCTGAGCCGCAGTTCGAGGGACAAACCAAAGCCAAGTTAGGCAATCCTGAGGTCAAAGCACAGGTTGAAGCCGTGGTAGCTGACGGGTTGTCCCTGCATCTCGAGCAGCATCCTGACGATGCCAGAGCAATCATAGATAAGTGCCTCGTTGCCGCCAAAGCTAGAGAGGCAGCCCGCAAGGCTCGCGACCTTATCTTCAAAAGAAGCGGCTTCGAAGCCGCAACCCTTCCAGGGAAGCTGGCCAGTTGCTCAGATACCGACCCCCGCGAGTGTGAGCTTTATCTCGTTGAAGGCGACTCAGCCGGAGGGTCAGCCAAGCAGGGCCGGGACCGTCGCTTCCAAGCGATTTTGCCGCTACGAGGTAAGATTCTCAACGTAGAAAAGGCTCGCAGAGACAAGATCCTAGAACATGAAGAGATTCGGGCCATTATCACCGCTCTGGGAGCCGGCATCGGCGATCAGCTGGATTTCTCCAAGTTGCGCTACCACCGCATAATCATCATGACTGACGCCGACGTGGATGGGTCCCACATCCGAACGCTTCTTCTCACCTTCTTCTACCGCAATATGGCCGACCTGATCAGTCAAGGCCACCTGTTCATTGCCCAGCCGCCGCTTTACCGCATCAAAGCAGGCAAGGAGCAAGTCTGGATTTACTCGGAAAAGGAAAAAGAGGCGAAACTCAAGGAGCTGAAAGGCAACAAGTCGGAAGTCCAGCGCTACAAAGGGCTGGGAGAAATGAGCGCAGAGCAACTCTGGGAAACCACTATGAATCCAGCCTCGCGCACTCTCCTCAGGGTAGGCATTGAGGACGCCATGGCAGCTGACCACGTGTTCCACATGTTGATGGGCAATGAAGTCCCCCCGCGGAAGTCCTTCATTCAGGCTCATGCCAAGAGCGTAAGGAACCTCGATATCTAGCTTGCCACATGCCGTGTGAAGTCAGGGGACGCATGTCACCCAGCCTCCTCACGAACCTCCAGCGAACATGCCTCCGGAATGGGTGTCAGGACAATGCTTTTCAGAGGGACACGAGGGCGCGGCGGCGGGTTTTCGGCAGGATAACCTACAGCTAGAAGGGTGACCACTGCTATGGTGTCAGGAAGCTTGAGTAGTTGATGGACCTTCTCAGGGTCAAACAGATGTACCCAACAAGTACCCAGGCCGAAAGCAGTGGCGGCAAGCACTATGTGCTCTGTACCTATTGCACTATTGAACCTGCACTCACCAAGATACGCGTATAGCTCATTATCGCTCCCGTCTTCTGGACCGGGTGCATAGACAGTCAGGTCAACACAGCACACAATCATGCACGGAGCCGACTCAACAAAATGCTGCCCGTAGGCGCACCTCTTGAGTTCTCTCTTGATATCTGGGTCCTTCAGAACAACGAACCGCCATGGCTGACGGTTACTTGCTGAAGGCGCCAGGCGAGCACAGTCCAAGAGCTGCAAAACAACATCATCGGGGACAGGGTCAGGTCTATATTGGCGAATACTACGCCTGTTCTTTATTGCCTCTATTACTGTCAGCATTTCTTCTCTCCCTGGCGATACAATCCTTGTTCCTCTATATACTTCGCCACCTCCTCAGGCACCAGGTGGCGAAAAGACAGCCCTTGGGCTACCCGCTTCCGAATATCTGAAGAGCTGATGTCAACGGGCGGCACATCTAGGAAGACCATGCTTCGAGCTATCCCCGGAATAGACGATTCCAAAGCTTCCAAGTCCGGCGGGCTGCAGTCTGGTCTGGGAATAGCCACCAGCCGGCAGAGCTGAACCAGTTTCGCTGGCTCCTTCCACTGTGGGAGCTCTGCCAGACTGTCCCAGCCCAACAGCAGGAAGAAACTGGCTTCGGTGCCCAGTTGCCGTTCGAGGACATCCACAGTGTCCACAGTATAGGAGGGACCAGGGCGATCGACCTCGGTGGTCGAGAGTTCGAAATCAGCCTGCCCTGCGATAGCCCGCCTCACCATCTCGACACGGTGTGTTGCCGGGGCAACAGCCCTATCCACCTTCAGCCATGGCTGCCCAGCAGGAACAAAGATAACTCGGGCAAGCGCCAGCCGCTGCTTGGCTTCTTCAGCCATCATTAGGTGCCCCAAGTGGATGGGATCGAAAGTGCCGCCCAGTACACCTATGTCCATTTCTTACCCCTAATCCTGGGCTGAGGTCGAAAGATGGCCAGTGGTGCTTCCGAAACAGCCTCTTCCTCGGTCACCACGTCGACAAGCCCAGCCACGGCAGAGACGAGTTCAGGCAAACCCTGTTTCGTGGCTGCTGAAATGAAGAAAACCCTCAGTCCAAGAGAGCCAAAATCCCGCTGTATCTGCGCCAGTCGCGCCTGAACCTCAGGCAAGTCTATTTTGTTTACCGCTACGAGCTGAGGCTTCTCAGCCAGCGATAGTCTGTACAGCCTCAACTCCTCGTTCAGTTTATTCATATCGTCAACGGGAGACGGAGAGCTGCCATCCAGTAGATGAAGCAAGACTTTGGTCCTCTCAGCATGGCGCAGGAAATCGAACCCCAGTCCCTTGCCGAGATGAGCACCGTCTATGAGCCCAGGGATCTCTGCCACAACCAACTTCTTCATTCCCACCTCAACCACGCCCAGAGCTGGCTCGCGGGTTGTAAAAGCGTAATCGGCTATTTCCGGCTTGGCCTCGGACACACCTGCCAAGAACGTGGACTTGCCTACATTCGGGTATCCAATAATACCCACGTCGGCGATGAGTTTGAGGTCGAGGATAAGGCACTGCTCCTCTCCGGACGTCCCGGGGGTCGCCACTTTGGGAGCCTGGTTTCTGGCAGTCGCGAAATGGGAGTTGCCCAATCCACCACTGCCCCCCCTGGCCACCAACACCCGCTGTCCCGGCTCACTCAAATCAGCCAGCAGCGTTTCCTCTCCCTCCCGTTTGAGAAATACCATCGTGCCCAAAGGCACCATAATGCTGACGTCGTCGCCTTTGGCACCATGTCGCTTCTGTTTACCGCCACTTCTCCCGGATGCTGCCTTGAACGCCCGCCGACGCCTGAACCCTCTCAGAGTAGCAACGCTTCTATCTACCATGACGTATACACTGCCCCCTCCACCCCCGTCACCACCATCAGGACCACCAAACGGCACATACTTCTCCCGCCGAAAGTTAACTACACCATCACCACCATCCCCACTCCGAACCATGATTTGCACTCTATCCACCAATTTATCTTCTCTTACTCTAGGTACTGATTAACTAAGTTATATAGTAGTACTATGTAAGATGTGTTCTTATGTGGACGAACCCTATTTGATAAGCGTTGTGGGGTCGACTTAGAAGCTACAGGAAGTGTGAACAAAGCAGCGGAATTATGCACAATTTCGTGGTGGTTGTCCACAGGTGGTCAGTCAGCCCCGATACCTGGTGGCTCCTAGGTCTTGACGGATGCGCTCGACTGAGTTGCTGAGCTCGGGGTCGATGCTGACTTCGGAGGCTATCTTGTCATAACCGTGAAGAACGGTTGTGTGGTCTCTGCCTCCGAGTATTCTACCGATGTCAGCCAAGCTTGAGTGGTTCTGCTCGCGTAGTAGGTACATGGCAACCTGACGAGCCAAAGCGGTCTTCTTGTCCCGCCGTTTGCCCGTTAGCCCTTGAAGAGGCACACCGTAGTAGCTGGCCACGGCGTCCATTATCCGGTGGGGTGGAACGAACGTTTCCTGCCGGCTATCGCTTGGTAACAGGTCTTGTACTGCCTTTGTGGCCAGGTGCACATCCAGCGCCTCGCCGGTCAGCTTGGCGTAGGTAATGACCCGGTTCAAAGCACCTTCTAACTCGCGAACATTGTGTTGGAACCGCCTTGCTAGGAACTGCAGTACCTCAGACGAAACGGGCGCCTTCAGCCACCTTACCTTGGCATCGAGGATAATGAGACGCGTTTCCAAATCTAGAGGTTGTATATCAACTATGAGGCCCCATTCAAGTCGGGACCTTAGTCTCTTCGTCATCGGGGACAAGGCTTTTGGGGCATGGTCGCTTGTAACTACAATTTGGCAGTTGTTATCATACAGGTCATTGAAGAGGTGGAAGAAGGATTCCTGCGTCTGGGGTTTGCCAGTTAGGAACTGGATATCATCGACTAGTAGGACATCTGCGGCCCTGAACTTACGGTGAAAGTCCTCGGCTTTCTTGTTCTTGAGGGCAATCACGAACTGGTTCGTGAATTGCTCAGCATTGACATAGAGTACTCGATAGCGTCTGGCCTTCATGGCGTGCCCGATAGCATGCAGCAGATGTGTCTTGCCCACGCCGGTATCACCATAGACAAAGAGTGGATTGTAGGTCTGCCCCGGCGCTTCGGCAACTTCCAAGGCCGCTGCATAGGCTAGGCGGTTAGGTTCGCCGGTGACAAACGTGCTGAAGGTATACCTTGGGTTGAGGCCGGGTGCTTGGGGTAGCTGTTTCGACTTTGAGCTTGTCCCGCCGTCTGCTTCACAAGTGCGCGCAGCGCAGGTATCAGGTAGGCTAGGAACCTGAATCAGAAACTCTACATCAACGTGTGTGCCAGTTATGCCAGCCAGAGTCCTTCTGATCAGGGAATAAAGGCGATTTGCCAGCCATTCAGCGATGAACACATTGGGAACGCCGACGACAAAGAGGCGGTCTTGGTAGGCTATGCCAGTAGTGTCCCTGAGCCAAGTATCATAATTTGGCTTGTTAACTTGCAGTTGGAGTTCGCCCAGAGCTGCTTCCCAGATTTCCTGTGCTGACCTCAATTTATCCTTTTCACAAGGAAAACAAGTTCCGTCGTGCCGCCAAAGAGGCCGAGAGATGTACCAGGGCTATCGTGAATTAACTGACTTGCTCGACTACAAGACCAAGGAAGAGGATCAGTAGAAAGGAGTAAGGAGGTCAGCTCTACAGCCTAGGTCTAGAGTAGCACAGCGGTCTTGTGGGGTGTCAAGGGGGTTTTTGACATAACGGGGAAAATTGGTAAAATTGTCTGACATGGAGAGAAGACTTGTTTTCATGGGCACTCCGGAGTTCGCCGTTCCCAGCTTGGAGGCTTTGGTTCACAGCTCGTATCAGGTGGTCGCTGTATGCACTCAACCTGACAGAAAAGCCGGACGAGGACGGCAAGTAGCTTCGTCGCCGGTAAAGCAGTTGGCGTTGTCCCGGGGAATCGAGGTGCTTCAACCAGACAGCTTGAAGCTTACAAGTGCGGTTGAGCGGCTGACCACTCTGGCTCCGGAGCTGATTGTGGTGGCGGCTTTCGGACAGATTCTGCCACGGGAGATATTGGCTTTGCCCGAATTTGGTTGTCTGAATGTTCACCCATCTCTTCTACCCCGGCATCGAGGTTCGTCGCCAATATCTACTGCCATTTGGCAGGGCGATGAGGTTACAGGTGTCACTATAATGTTGATGGACACCGGCGTGGACAGTGGGCCGATTCTGGGCCAGAGGGAGGTGTCCATATCTGGTGACGATACTACCGGGTCACTTGGTGCCAGGCTGGCTGAGGCTGGTGCCCAACTACTGGTGGAAACACTGGCCTTATGGCTTGAAGGCAAAATCAAGCCGCAGACCCAGGAGGAGGCGCAGGCCAGTTATACTAAGGCTGTGTCGAAGGAGGATGGGCAGATAGACTGGCAGCTTCCCGCCGTCGAGCTGTGGCGGCGAGTCCGGGCCTTTGACCCGTGGCCAGGATGCTACACATCATGGCGTGAGAAGCGGTTGAAGCTCAGCAAGGTCGTGCCATTGGGTGGGGGCAAATCTGAGAAACCCGGCAAAGTGGTAGCCTTGGCCCCGCCAGCGGCGGCAGGGGTTGGTATTGAAACCGGAGATGGGCTGCTGGGGCTACTTCGGGTTCAACTCGAAGGGAAGCGAGAGGT
>CAZTRR010000017.1:22388-25053 GCA_964616785.1 uncultured Dehalococcoidales bacterium | reverse complement strand
GCTTGCTGGCAGCCAGTTCTCGAACAGCATCCACGATGCTCTCCGTAGGAGCCCCGGGCCTGAATATCGCTGCTATGCCCATGGCTTTCAGCGTTTCAATTTCCTCTTCCGGGAAGATGCCGCCAGCGATTACCGGGACATGCTTCAGCCCCATCTCGTCTCTTATCCGCAGCAGTTTCGACAGAATGACCTCTGGAGAACCGGACAGGATGCTCATGCCAATTACATTTACATCTTCCTGCATCGCCGCCTGGACTACTTCTCCCAAGCCCACCTTTGGCGACGCCTCCAAGTATATTACTTCCATACCGGCGTCTCTCAGTGCTGCAGCCACGACGAGAATTCCCCTGCTATGCAAATCGAGGGCAGGCTTGGCCAGAAGAACCCTTATCTTCTCTGTTGCCATACGAGATTCTCCTCCAGAGCGGAACGGTCCCGTTTCCAAAGCACAGAATCCACCATAGACTCAACTACGACCTTTCTGCGTAAATCCTGGTAATCTCCCCGATGGTCATGTACGCTTTCACTGCCTCTATTGTAGCGGGCAGGACATTTTCCCCGTTCTTGCAGGCGTCCCTGAGGGCATTTGAGGCCTGCTCACACCTCTTCATGTCCCGCTGCTCTTTCACCCGGTTCAATCTCTCCAGCTGCTTACTGATGAAATCTTTGTCCTCCATCCATATCGGAAACGGGTATTTCGCCTCCTCCACATACTTGTTTACACCGATAGTCACCCTGTCTCCCTTCTCTACCTCCCGTTGAAACCTGTATGAGGAATCAGCTATTCCTCTGCTTACCCACTCACGCACCTTCAAGTCCCACCAGTCCCCCATTGAGTCAATGGTACCGAGAATCTTTTTTGCCTCGTCTTCAAGCTTGTTGGTAAGCCACTCTACGTAGTAGGAGCCGGCAAGAGGGTCTATCGTATCTGCCACACCCGATTCTTCGAGGATAACCTGATGAGTCCTCAAGGACAGCTTTGCCGTTTCTTCAATGGGTATAGCGAAGCCCTCATCCGCGGAGTTTATGTGTAACGACTGGCAACCGCCCAGGACGGCTGCCAGCCCGTGTAGCGTGCCCCTGACAATATTCACCAGGGGCTGCTGGTGTGTCATGGCATCTCCGGATGTCTGGCAGTGGAACCTCATTTGCCATGACCTCGGGTCCTTGGCGCCTATGTCCTCTCGCAAAATCCTCGCCCACAGCCTCCTCATGGCTCGGAACTTGGCCACTTCCTCAAATAAATCCCGGTGCGAGTTGAGAAAAAAGGAGATCCTGGGAGCTATCTCATCTACATTGATCCCCCTTTCCCCACACCCCTTTATCACGGCGAGGGCAGGACCGATGCCGAAGGCGATCTCTTGCACCGCACTGCAGCCAGCCTCCCTCGTATTCCGGACGGCCACGCTAACCGAATTCCACCTGGGCAGGTTGCGTGCACAGTATTCCACGATATCTATGCAGAATCTCTTTGAGAAGAAATTCGTACTCCCGTGGATGTCCGCGTAACTCCCCATTGTATGTCCTATCATGGGGTAATTCTGGAGAGTGCCCGAGAGATCCCTCAGGTCTACGCCTCTTTCCTCAGCAACTGCGACCACCATGGCAAGTAAGGCAGGGTGCACCGCAATTATGTTGATGCCGCCCTTTTCCATGTCCACGTCCTTCAAGAGGTCTCTCATATCCTGAAGGGTGTCAATAGCTGTTCCCTCCCTCCCAACAAAGCCCTCTGCAACCTCCTCGTCCGAATCCAGACCGACATTGGTAGGATGGTCGAAGACAATGCTGAAGCCTGTCTGCCCATGTTCTTCCATGAATTTCAACCGTTGGCTGCTCTCCACACCACCACCGTAGCCGATCACCTGCCTCACCGTCCAGGGTCTCACTCTGTACATCGTGGGATACACACCCCTTGTGTACGGGTAGCCGCCGGGAAAACCTATATCCCTTTCATAATCGAGATCCTCGACATCGCTTGGCGTATACAAAGGCTTTACTCCTATCCAGGAAAGGTTTTCAAATCTGTCTTTCCTTTCAGGCCTCTTTTCTGTTGCCTTCTCGTACTCGCTTTCCCAGTCCTCCGCCATTTCCTTCAGACTTTCTTCCTTGTTCTTGTCAGACATACTCCCTGACCCTCCTGCAGAATGTACAATCAAAGCTACCACTCTGGGCAAAGCCCGTGAGCGCGAGGAGCCTGCGATGGGCTCTTCAGCCCCGGGATGAAAAAAGAGATGAACGCAAAGGTGGAACCAAGCCCCTACCCAGGCAGCCAAACAACTGACCCCCGATATACCAAGACGAGAACGGCAAATGCTTACGAGAACGGGACTGCTTCCTGTTACCCAGCCCTCAGCTCAATAGACCCGCTCATCAACTATCAACTTGTGGAGTTCGGGTATCACCCCTTTGGCTACAAATTCAACGCGGTCAAGCTTGATTCTCCCCGCTTCGGTCACCGCCTTGGTCAACTGCTCTGTCAGTTTGCCCTTGTCGACCCCTTCCTCGCTCTTCAACTCCACCCTTAGTGCCAGCTCGTCTCGATGGCCTGGCCTGGTGACCACCGCCTGATACTGTGCAATTTCTGAGAACCCGGCAAGCGCCGGCTCAAGCTGGCGGGGATGTACGAACATGCCCCTTGTCCTGACAGCGTCGCCTACTCTGCCCA
>CAZTRR010000017.1:0-22288 GCA_964616785.1 uncultured Dehalococcoidales bacterium | reverse complement strand
TGGCGGGGATGTACGAACATGCCCCTTGTCCTGACAGCGTCGCCTACTCTGCCCAAAAGCCGCGTTATCCGAAGGGCCGTCCTGCCGCAAGGGCAGGGCTCATCGATCCAACCGGCAAGGTCTCCAGTGCCAAAGCGTATCAACGGATACGTCTCGTCAATTGGAGTCACCACTACTTCGCCAACCTCACCGGGGCCAACTGGCTTCCCAGTCTCGTAGCTAATTATCTCCACGATCACATCTTCAGCGACATGCATGCCGGTCTTCTCACTACACTCATAGGCTATCATGCCAACGTCCGCCGTGGCATAGGCATCCCCGGTGGCAATACCGTACTTCTTCTCCACCAGTTGCCTGATTGGCCCACCACCCATCTCACCACCGATGGCAGCTAACCTGAGGTTGAAATCCTTTCGGATATTGTAGCCCATTTCCTCAGCCTTGTTGATGATATTCATGAAGAAGCTTGTAGTGCCGTAAAACCCAGTGACTTTCAGAGCATGCATGACCTGGACTTGAAGTTCAGTGTTCCCCACCCCCATGGGTATGACCGTGACCCCGGCCCGTCTCAACATCTCATCAACCAGAAGACCGGCCGGCACAAGGCCATACATCCAGGTATTGACCACGATGTCCCCCTTGCCGAAGCCCACGGCCTTGACAACATGAACATGGCGCCGCCAGAACGCTTCGCTTTGGTGATGGGGGTCGTAAATGGGCCCCGGAGAGACATAGACCCTTTCCAGGTCTTCTATGGGGACGCTCACCAGGCCACCGAACGGGGGGTTGGCTTTGTATAGCTCCACCAGTTCATCCTTTCCCAGGATAGGCAAGTTCTCCAGGTCTTCAATGCCGAACACTGCTGAAGGAGCGATACCTGCCTTATCAAGTCTTTCCTTAATTGCTGGAGCCTTTTCATAGGCATGGGAGACCAGGTCTCTCAGCCTCCCATCCAGGTATTTCTGTCTCTCCTGCCGAGACATCTTCTCTACGACTTCAATTGGCGGTATGGATTCCTTGGCCTCCATTGCTTTCTTCCTCTCCAGTTAGATTTAGTGTAGCATTATGTAAAGTCACCTCGTCCTCACGAAACGGCGGTTCAAGTATGGGACTGTCCGACTAGCACTGCAAAGCGCCCAATGCCACCACGCGGGGTATCACCGAAATGCAGCTAATAGACCCTCTCGTCGACAATGCCTTTGGCTCCCTCGGGGATGGTGCCCTTGGCAACGAACTCCATACGGTCAAATCTTACCTTGCATATGCCCCTGAAATCCTTATCGAGAGCGCTCTTGAGCTTCTCCTTGTCAGCCGCCTCGTCGGCAAGCTCAACCTTGAGTACCATCTCATCCCTGTGTTGAGGGCGAGTGACAACTAGCTGATACCGTGAAATCTCGGGAAACCCAGAAATGGCCTCATCTGTCTGTTTGGGATGGACAAACATGCCTCTCACCCTGACAGCATCACCTGCCCTTCCCATGATCTTCGGCAGTCTTGCTGTTGTTCTCCCGCAGGCACAAGGCTCATCAAGAAGGGACGACAGGTCACCAGTACCAAACCGAATCAAAGGGTAAACCTCATCAAAGGGGGTCACCACCACTTCACCAACCTCATTCGGGCCCAGCCTCTTCCCCGTCCCTGGGTCGACTATCTCGACTATAGCATCCGTGGTAACATGCATACCGCTCTGCTGCTCACACCCGGTGGCAATTGTCCCCACGTCAGCCGTACCGTACGAGTCGCCGCCGAGACAGAAGATCCCGTATTTCTCCTGGAACATCTTCCTCAGGGGCTCACCACCCATCTCTCCCCCAACCACAGCAAATTTCAGGTTGAAATCCTTTTTGAAGTCATATCCCATCTCCTCAGCCTTATCTATGACAATCTTGAGGAAGCTGGGAGTCCCGCAAAACCCATTGGCCTTCAGATCATACATAACCTGCACCTGAAGCTCAGTATTTCCCGTGCCCATGGGAACAACCGTAAAGCCTATATTTCTGAGCGCTTCGTCAATTCCCAGACCAGCGGGTGTAATGTGATATGACCAGGTATTGATTACGATTTGACCCTTACCGAAGTCAGGCGGGAGCCCACCACCCATAGCGAAACCCCTCCGCCGTTGAGGGTCGTAGATGGGCCCCGGGGATTGGTAGATTCTTGCCAGAGTCTCCAGCGGCACCGCAAGGTAGCCCCCAAATGGAGGGTTGTCCTTCTGAAGCTGGATGAGTTCGTCTTTTCTTAACACCGGAATCCTCTCCAAGTCCTCGGCACCACGAATCTCATCGGCCTTGACTCCAGCTCGGTCAAAGCGTTCTTTGAGAGCAGGCGCCCTTTCATAGGCGTAAGCGACTAGCTCCCTCAGCCTGGCGTCCAGATACTTCTGCCTCTCCTCCGGAGGCATCTTCGTCAAGGCGTCGACTGAAGGCATGGATTCTTTGGCTTGCATTGGCTTCCTCCCCATACTTGTATTTGGTAGATAGAATTATGCCTGATTTGCTTGAGCTTCACAAGACCCCTTCATGCCAACCACCTCATTCTCTCAGCACTGCTTCAGCTCCCAATAGCCTTCTGTGCAACCTGACTACGCCCACGCTCTCGAGTGCACGGCTCACACCGGGTACTATTCATCATCCTATTCTAACCCTGCCAGGAAGAGTCTTGCCCAAAAGCCTTATCGCACCATCCACCATATCATCCAGGATTTGCCTGGCAGGCTTCGTCTCATTAAGCATTCCCACTATCTGTCCTGCAGGCGCGCACAGGAGGTCCTGCCTCTCCGCCTCTGCCAGGCTGTCAATGAGGTCGATCATAAGTAGCACCTGCACCACCATAGGGAGAGCAGGCATCCCCGACTTATCAAAGGCCTCTTGTATCGGGTTCCTCACTTGGCGCAGAGTTTTGCCTGTCCACACCCTGCTGACCCTGGTATCCTCTTCAGTAGCTTCCATCATCATCTTTCGATGAACATTGGTGATATTAGCCTCCTCAGCAAAGAGGAAGGCAGTGCCTACCCACACCCCAACAGCTCCCAGTGCCAGAGAGGCGACAACCCCCCTGCCATCGCCTATTCCCCCAGCAGCCAAAACCGGGGTAGGAGCCACAGCATCTACGACCTGAGGAACCAGAGCAAAGGTGCTCACCCTGCCAGTGTGGCCTCCCGCCTCATGTCCCTGAGCCACGATGAAGTCGGCACCTGCCTTCTTGTGGCGCAGCGCGCCCCGTACATTGCCAGCCAGCCCCAGTACCCTCATCTTTCCTTCATGGGCCATGGGTACCACCCATTCTAGAATCCCCACGGCTGAACAGAAGAGAGGAACACCCTCCTCTAGCATCACTTGTATCTGCTTCTTGGAGTGCTCTTCAGTGAAGATCAACTCTTGCTTGCTCTCAGTAAGAGCCACACCATAGTCTTCCGTCAACTTCTCCACAAAGTCGATATACTCTTTAGGGACAAATTTCCTTTTCATTTCCGCCAAAGACATATCTGCAGGTGGCGCCTCAGTAAGAGCGCTGGGAAGCAACACGTCAACCCCAAAGGGCTTGTCAGTGAGGCTCTTGATCTCCCTAATCTCGGCACGCAGTTCATCCAGGGGCAGGCCAGTAGCCCCCAGAACGCCCATTCCACCAGCATTAGACACGGCAGCAACAAGCTTCGGCTGTGCTGAGTGACCCTCACCGGCTAAGCCACCCATGCCGGCAAGGAGGATCGGGTACTCAATACCCAACATATCACAGAGCTCGGTATGAAGCATCTTCCTCTTACTCACGTTTTCTCCTTTCTCGCTTCGCTCCCAGACCTCTCAGCCGAGCAAGTCACAGTATAACACGCGGCCAAGGACTGTCAACAAAGGGATAGGGGCTCGCCGCCACGACACCAATGGTTCCACTTGATAGATTGGGAGCAAAAGGCTATAGTCTTATTGTTGAGAACCAGACGTCAAAAAGGAGGCAGAATGAACAGACTGAGTATCGGGAAAATCAGGGGCTTGCAGCAGATCTCGACTGCTGAGGGCATTTTCGTAATATGTGCGATGGACCACAGAGGGTCTCTCCGCGCCATGATCGAGGAGGAACAGCTTGAAGAGGTTGAATACCAGGAAATCGTAGAACGCAAGCTAGAACTGTGCGCTGCCTTGGCTCCCCATGCCAGCGCTGTTCTGTTGGACCCGAACTACGGTGCGGCTCAATGCATTGCCGGAGGAGTCCTCCCAGGCAACGCCGGGTTACTTGTCAGCATTGAGGCCACCGGCTACCAAAGCGCCCCCCAGGGGCGAATAACCACCTTGCTCAATGGCTGGAGCGTGGGGAAAATCAAACGTATGGGCGGTTCAGCAGTCAAGATCCTGGTCTACTACCGTCCTGATTTGGCTCAGGTGGCCAAGAAGCAATTGAAGACGTTAGAGAAAGTGGCAGAGGAATGCCTGAAGCATGACCTCCCCTTCCTCGTCGAACCCGTGGCTTATGCCGCAAAGGGAGAAGACGCCGGATCACCAGAATTCGCCGCTCGGAAACCAGGTTTAGTAATTGAAACCGCTCGCCAGGTTACGTCACTGCCCATCGATGTCCTCAAGGCAGAGTTCCCGGCCAACCTGAAATATGAAACTGACAAAGGGAAACTCGTCGAACTCTGCCAGCAGTTGGATGAGGCTTCACAGACGCCCTGGGTTATCTTGAGTGCTGGAGTGGACTATGAAACATTCCGCGAGCAAGTGGAAATCGCTTGTCAGGGAGGCGCCTCTGGATTCCTGGCAGGTCGGGCTATCTGGCAAGAAGCGATACAACTCGGAGACAAGCAAGAACGGGTGAAGTTCTTGTCGACCACAGTAGCCGACAGGGCAAAAGAGCTGGCGGAGATAGCCACCAAATATGCTGTTCCATGGTATCGGAAACTCGGTATCGAGGCTCAGGACCTGACTACTGTGACACATGACTGGTACGCGAGTTACTGAGGTAATAGAATGCCGTTAGACGTTCTTCAGAGTAACGTACCACGAAGAACAAAGATTGTCTGCACCATCGGGCCAAGCACCAGCTCAGCCCCGTCGATGAAGGAGCTGCTCCAGGCTGGGATGGATGTGGCTCGCGTCAACTTCTCACACGGCACCCACAAGGAGCACGCCAGCCACATAACAGCTCTTCGCAAAGCGGCCAAGCAAGTCGGCTTGCCGGTAGCCGTGATGCAGGACCTTCCCGGACCGAAAAACAGAACCGGCAAGCTCAAGAAGGGCGTGGTTGAACTCAAGGACAATGCTAAGCTTGTCCTCACTACAAGAGAAGTACTGGGTGATGAGCACCAAGTCTCAGTAGGCTTGCCCGACCTGCCAAAGAACGTCAAGGCCGGCGACACCATCTTCCTCGATGACGGCGCCATAAAGCTAGGAGTACTCGACATCAGCGATACCGACGTCAGATGCCAGGTAGTAGCCGGAGGCAGACTTGCTGAGGACAAAGGCATCAATATCCCCGGGATGACCCAGACAACCCCCTCAATGACCGAGGAGGACTGGAAACATCTTTCTTTTGGCTTGAAGCACAACGTAGACTTCGTGGCTTTGTCCTTTGTTAGCCGGGCCGAGGATGTTCTCAGGGTAAAGCGCTTCCTGAAGCAAAAGAAAGCAACCACACCGCTTATCGCCAAGATTGAGAGGCGCGAAGCTCTGGACAACCTTGACGAAATACTCGACGCGGCCGACGGAGCCATGGTCGCCCGTGGTGACCTGGGTATAGAGGTCCCCATACAAAAGGTGCCCATAGCTCAGAAGACAATAATCCAAAAATGTAACCGCCTTGGGAAACCAGTTATCGTAGCCACTCAAATGCTGGAGTCGATGGTAGACTCGCCCAGTCCCACGCGGGCCGAGGTCAGTGACATAGCCAACGCCATTTTCGATGGTACCGACGCTCTCATGCTGTCGGAGGAAACCGCTGTCGGTGACTACCCGAAGGAAGCCGTGTCTATGATGGCACAGATTGCTCTGGAGGCAGAAGCAGCCTTGCCCCACGAGGAGATTCTGGCAAGCAAGGGCAAAGACATCCAGCCAGAGACCGACGATGCCATTAGCTACGCTGCTTGCCATACCGCCCACCAACTGGGAGCAGTCGCCATCATTGCTTTTACTTCCTCAGGGAGCACCGCTAGACGCGTCGCCAAATATCGCCCACAGGTACCGATCCTGGCTATTACCCCCAGCCAGACAACACAGAGACAATTGGCCCTATCCTGGGGAGTGCATGCCTTTCAGGTTCCTGAGGCTTCAAGAATAGCTGACTTGTTCACGCGAGGAGCCGCAGTGGCCAAGAAGGCTGGACTGGCTCACGACGGCGACCTGGTAGTCATCACCGGCGGCGTGCCTATCGGCGTGTCCGGCAGCACCAACCTGCTGAAAGTGGAACGAGTCTAGATGATTGCAACAGTGACTTTGAATCCGAGCCTGGACAAGACGGTTACCGTAGAGGGACTGGTGATAGAGGAGGCCAATCGGTGGACCAGCCTGCGCCGAGACCCGGGTGGCAAAGGAATCAATGTCTCCAGAGTTGTACACGAGCTGGGAGGGGAGACTATCGCCTACGGCCTCATCGGGGGTATTGATGGCAAGATACTCAAGCACCTCCTGGAAGAACAGGAGGTACCGTACGACTTCACTCCCATTAACGGAGCAATAAGGAGCAATTTCATAATCACTGATTTGAAGGCGCACCGGCAAACGAGAATCGACGCCCCGGGGCCACATATCTCCAGAAACGAGCTGGACGACCTGGTGGACAAGATAACGCATCTCGACTCAAAACCTGATTTCCTGGTCCTGGCCGGCAGTGTGCCTCCGGGGATACCTGATGACATCTACGCGCAACTGATAGAGGAGGCCAAAAAGAAGGGCATAAGAACTGTCCTCGATTCTGATGACCAATGGCTAAGAGAGGGTATGAGGGCTAAGCCGACTGTTATCAAACCGAACGTTCACGAAGCTGAAGACCTGCTCAGAGTAGAACTGAAAGATGAAGCCGCAATCGCCCGGGCGGTGAAGACCCTGATTGCACAAGGTATCGAGGTCGCGGCAATCTCGCGAGCCAGGAATGGACTCATAATTGCCAACGACGACAAGCTTCTGAAGGTAGTACCACCGCAAGTGGAAATAGCCAGTACAGTAGGTGCTGGCGATTCAACTATCGCTGCCCTGGTACTGAAGCTAAGTCAGGGAGATGGGATAGAGGAAGCCTGCCGTTTTGCAGTGGCTGCTGGGACAGCGGCCGTCTTGACCCCAGGCACCGAACTCTGTCGCCGGGAGGACGTAGAAAGACTCGTCCAGCAGGTTGAAGTCGAGGCGCTCTGATATGGCTGAGCTCAGCTGACTGCGCCCGGTAGTAGGGAGCGTCATCGAACGTCATGTAGCGCCACGCGAGGAACGCCTTGCCTCTCGCATTAGCCCGACAGATAAGCCTTCAGCTGCGTCAGGCTTGCCAACGAGTTCTGGTGGTCACCTTGCCTTTTCCTATCAAGGTAGAAAGCGTGAATACCTATCTCACTGGGAGCAATAAAATCAAACTGCCAGTTATCGCCAACGTGAACAACCTCTTCGGGATTGACTCCTAGCGCCTGGCACATCTTCCGGTAGAACTCGGAGGTTTTCAGCTGTTCATAATCCGAGACCGAGGAAAAGACGCTGGTGAAATAGGGCTCGATGTCTCGAAGAAGATGACGCAGGAACTCCCGTGCCGATCCTGAGGCTACAGCAAGTCTGTACCTTCCGCTGAGAGACGAAAGCACACCTCTGACGTCAGGATAGTAACATACTCTACTCTGATATCCCTCCATCACCGGGCCAGGACTGCCCAAATCAAGTTTGTCAAACCAGTAGCGAATATCATACCACTCTAGCCTCTGGTCACCCACCTTCTCGTACTCCTGTTGGACAAGCTCTCTGGCCCGCTCGAAGTCGATGCCGTTCCTCCGCGCGTAGCATCGAGGAATAGCTTCAAACCAGATGGCGTAGCTGAAGTCAGGTGTTACCAGCGTCCCTTCAACATCAAAGGAGACTATCTTAGCACTATCCATGATTCGCCCTAGCCCGGACGCAGTCTCATGTTGACACGTTCTATCTCAGGCCCACCACTCTATACACAGAGACCGGCTCCGCTTTCCCCTTGAACGATTGAGGCTGCAGCTCCTCGACCTCCACGTAGCCCTTTACTTGGCGACAGGTCTCGCCGCCAATCCAGACCTCACCACCGGCGGCAGCGCCACAGATACGGGAGGCGACATTAACCGCGTCGCCAATAACAGTATACTCAGCACGCCCCGATGAGCCCATGTTACCAGCTACCGCCTCGCCAGTATTGATACCGATGCCAAATTGCACCCGAGGCAGCGAAGCATCCTCTCGTTGCCTCTCCATAATGGCTTGTTGGGCTTCCCATGCGGCCTTTACCGCCAGCCATGCATGCCCTTGCTGAAATTGCGGCGCGTTCCACACCACCATTACGTTGTCTCCTGCGAACTTGTTGACCATGCCTTCATTCTCCAGAACCCGTTCCACGATGATTGACAGGTAACTGTTGAGCATATCGATGATTTCCACGGGAGCCATCTGCTCGCTCATCCGAGTAAATCCACGGATATCAGCAAAAAGCACCGACACTGTTCTCTGTTCGCCGCCGAGCTCAAGCTTGCCAACGTCGGCTAGCGTGAGAATTTCCACCGCCACCTGGGGCGACACATACCTGCCAAACAGGTCTTTGACAAGCCCCTTGTCGGACTGTTCAGCAACTACTGCACATAGAACGCTGGTAACATACGCCAGCGGCAGAAGTGCTAAGGGATAAAGCACATTGAGAATGAAGCCACTATCGAAGGCGAGAGAGACTGCCAGTAAGTAGCCAACAAATAACCCCGCCACCAATACCCCACCCCACTTCAACTTCAGACGAGGCAAGGCAGCGCCAGTGATCGCCACCAGAAGCAACATGACCAGCATAGTAATGCTCCAGTCAGCATCCATCAAGTACCGCTGCCGCAGAATAGTGTCCATCGCGCTGGCATGAATCCACACTCCGGCCATCTTGGTCGCCGAAACAGGAGTAAACCAGGTATCCAGTTCAGCAGTAGCCGTCATACCAATAAGCACTATCTTGTGCTTAACCACAGAGGGGTCAAAATTGCCTTCGATGACATCGCCATAGGAAAGGGCAGTGTAACTCTCGTCAGCAGCGGGGAAGTTTATCCGAAGCCTGCTCGAAGCGTCCACCGGCATTTCGCGGTCAAGTAGATGGAGCCTGCCGTCTTGCAATGAGTATTGCTGAGGAAGCGGCCTGGAAAACAAGGCATGAAGCACAGCCAACGCAAGAGCAGGATGAGTCTGCCCTGAGCTATCTTCGACCAAAAGGGGTAGCCGCCGCACCACACCATCACCATCGGGAACTACGTTGGCATGGCCCAGGCTGAGACAAGCTTGCTCCAGGGGTGCCGCTGGCATCAAGAAATGCCGATAGGTAACCTCTGGTTCAGTTGAGCGCAAAGGCTCAACGCCGACGACCGGCAGGACAACATTCCCCGCCCCTTCTAGCGCCTCCGCTAGCACTGCATCGTCAGCCGAAGTATCAGCAAACAGGATGTCAAGCCCGATTACCGCGGCACCAGCTTCAGCCAGATTGTCAATGGCCCGAGCATGGAGGCTGCGCTGCCATTCCGACCACTTGCCATAGGCTTCAAGACTAGCGTTGTCAATGCCTACTATGACAATGTTAGGCGAGGGCACCTCAGGTACAAACAACTGATCGGATAACCAGGAGCTGATGCTGGTAAATGGTTGAAATGAGATAGCCAGCGCCGTAAACAGACAGCCCACAGCTATCACTATGCCGGTGTGAAATAACTGACGAGACCGACGCCGACCTATCCTCTTCAAAAACGGCATTGGGGTAATTCCACTAAAGGAACAACGTAGAGGAGACTAACGATAGGTAATCCAGACCTGCTTAAGCTCTGGAGTCTGGCTAGGGTCAGCAGTCTGCAGGTAAGCCTTGTATCTGATGTAGCGGTCGCCGTCGTGCCCCGACCAGATAGGAGTACCGCTGGTTGTGTAGTAGGTATTTGAAGCGCCATCAGGGCCGGCGAAGTTCCAGGTAGAATTATCGTTGTTGGTAGCTATCTGGAATTTCACCTCGGTCCCGCTGGGGATAGCACTCTGCCAGACGATAGCGCCGAAACTGGCACTACCGCCGCAATCATGGATGCTCGATTCCAAGATTCCCGACGGGTAATGCGCATTGACATATGTAGCGAAGTAGAAATCGTGCTGGCCTTGTGATCCCTTCTGCCAAGTAGCACCGCCATTATTGCTTTGCCACACCATCCCATTTGCATATTTATCGGTATCCTCATACCACTTGTAACAGGCTTTGTCACTTCCACCGCTTCCCTGCTGGTACAAGACAAGGGAATAATCTGTGCCCGCAACAACTGTGTAGGGCGTAGAGAAAGAGAACCAATACACACCTGCGCCACTGATATTGTCCGTCACCACACTGGTGTGGGCTATATTCCCTGGCTCAATTCCTTGCCCCGTTGCCACACAATTCCGAAGCTCGACGACCAGTGGTTGTGCTTGTCTGCTCTTTTCCAGGTAGAAGGCAACTTTACAAATATTGCCCGTCTTTCCTGCACGGAAGGTCTGAGCTTGGTACTCCATGCCATAGACACTGTGCGTCATATTAGCACTGTAGTTTCGGTTGTCCTGGTCCAGGGAGCAAACCGCGGGGTCATCAGTCAACACAACGGTGCCGTCACCGCCGCCGACATTGATTACCGTCACATTATCAGTAGTGCCGGCGCCGAAATCAGTCACAGTCGTTTGGACCCACATTCTCCATCGAACAGACGGCCCACCACCGCCACCACCACCTACCGCACCCAGAGATGGTGGCGCTGATGGCGGAGCCTGACGACTAGGTGGCTGACCAACCATAACGTAGCCTGTCTCGCCTGGACCTAGGACCAGGCATTCCCCTTGAGCGCAAAGCCACCACTCGCCTTCCTCAACATATTGCCACATATTGCCCGCCTCGTCCACCTCCGTTACCCCAACGCTGCCCCGAACCACTGCAGCACCGGCAGGAGTCTCAATTTCATAGCGAGAAGCTGGATCGACGAGCTTTTCCACCCGGCTCCTTGTCTTGCCTATCTGCTGCCAGAGCTTGATGGTGGTGGAACCCGTGTCCTCGACGATTTTCAACTCAGTGACAGCGATTTCAGTTCCGGCTTCCAGTTCTATGGTACTGCCCTCGAAGAAAGTGATTACTGCGTTGGAATCGGCGCCGGTTTTTATGCGGTCGCCCGGCTCGAGTGTCATCCCGGGTGATGCCTCCTCCCACGTGGTGGTACCCGCCTTCATCACCAGTACTTCGCCAGCGGCTATAGAGACTATGGTTGCTTCACTCGCAGATGATGTCGCGGATGAGGCCGGAGGTGATGAAGACGGCGCCTCGGAAGCCGCTGGAGGTGATGCAGACGCTGACGGTGAAGTTGGCGCCGGCGTTGTCTCCCACCAGCAACCACCCACACCAGCCACCAGCAAGACAATCAGAACCATGATTGGCATCGACCACTTAGACATAGTCATCTGTCAACCCCCGTCACACCTTTCATTTCGCCTCGTCCTCGTATGACGTTAGCCCCATTGTACTTGCAACAAGCACACGATGCCAGTCTAGCTTCCCCATTATACCATTTCCTGTCCGTAGTTTGGCGATTGTACAAAGTGAGCATGCATGCCACAACCCGGCGCAGCACGGCGGAACCGCATTGCAAACGAGTGCAGAACATTGCCAGTAGATGAGGCCAAAGGATATAATGAAAGGGCATGATAATGCAAAGGCTGACTGACTACTCCTTTGAGCTAGGTCCAATCAGGCCACCTAGTGAGGCATATTCACTGCTGATACGAGCGACGAGAAACTGCCCGTGGAACCGGTGCCAGTTCTGCGCTGTATATAAGGGACAGAAGTTTGAACTCAGACCGGCTGAGGAAGTACTCAAGGATATCGAAACGGCGAAAGCCATCGCGGATGAGATAAAGGGACTAACGTGGAGAATGGGTTATGGAGGACGCCTCAAAGAGGTCGCTGCCACAGTCTACAACCAGTATCAACATAATGCCGGTGTGCGCAATGTGGCCCTGTGGCTGTGGGCAGGCGGTGAGTTCGCCTTCCTTCAAGACGCTAATACCCTCATCATGCGGACGCCTGACCTGGTCACAGTGATTCGCTTCTTGAAAGAGACATTCCCCGAAATAACCAGGATCACCTCTTACGCCCGCTCCAAGACCACCGCCAAGAAGCCACTTGAGGATTTGAAACAGCTCAAAGACGCCGGGCTTTCCCGGTTGCATATCGGACTGGAAAGCGGCTCTGACCTTGTGCTCAGCTATATGGAAAAAGGGGTTACTGGTGAGGAGCATATTAAAGGTGGCAAGAAGGTAAAGGAAGCTGGGATCTCACTGTGCGAATACGTGATGCCTGGGCTTGGCGGCAGGAGAATGTCAGCAGACCACGTTACGGAGACCGCCAGAGTTCTCAACGAGATTGACCCTGACTACATTCGGCTACGAACCCTCAATGTCCAGCAAGGGTTGCTTCTGTGGTCAAGACTTGAGAGTGGTGATTTTGAACTTCAAAGTGAAGATGAGGTTATTGAGGAAATCGGCAGCCTCATCGAGAAACTCGACATCACCAGTCAGCTCAAAAGCGACCACATTATGAACCTCTTGCCCGAAATAGAAGGCAAGTTCCCGGAAGCTAAACCGGCATGCCTGGCTACCATAGACAGATACCTGGCATTATCACCCCAAGAAAGGGGCAACTTCAAGCTTGGGAGGAGAGCCGGCTACTATGAGAAACTGGACGAGCTTTACGACGCCTATAAGTACAAGAAGGTTGACGAAGCCATCAAGAGCATTACCTCGGAGACCACGGATAGCGTCGACCAGGTAATCCTTCAGCTAAAGCGGGGCTTCACGTAGGAGCACGCGCGTCATGGCCAGGCAAAGCAAAGGTTTCCTCAACTTGAACCGCTTCAAATCAGGCAAGGCGATAAAGCAGCAGGCAAAACGAAGGGGAGCGGACAGGCGAAACAGGTTAATAGGGGGAGGAGTTCATAGCCGCAGCAAATAATCTCGGCTCCGGTTCCATACTCATTGACAGGAGCATAGCAGGTAGACTGGTGACGTGCCAGCTACTGACCCGGCGGGCTGATATCGATGGCCACTCGCCAAGAACAAAAACAAGAAAGGGTGATACATGAGCATAGCAAGGATCTTCATAGGTTTGTCAGTGATACTGACGATTCTAACCGCAGGCTGTGTTGAGAGTGAAGCTGAACAGACGGAAAACGTCTTCATCGAGGGGCAGTCCGGCGGGGGCGCCGAGACTCTGAACTGGATTCTGGCCGCCGACGCCAGTTCCTTCGGCTATGTTGGGCATACTCTCGACTCGCTGGCCACTTACGATAACGATCTCAACATTGTGCTGCGCTGTCTGGCCAAGGATGTAGAAACCTCACCAGATGGCCTGGTCTATACCGTCACCATCAGAGATGACCTCGAATGGAGCAACGACTCGCCTGTCACCGCCGAAGATTATGTGTATACACTAAAGAACCTGATGTTCTCCGACTGGCTGAACTACCCGTATAAGGGCGACTGGCAGGAGGACGTGGACGGAGAGACCGTCTCTGTCACGCCTGAGGTAGTCAATGATACCACCTTTACCATCACTCGCCAGACGGTTGACCCGGAGTTTGTGTACATCATCTACGACCTGATTCCCTACCCCAAATACATAGCCACTCAATATGAAGGTGATGCCGAAGCGTTTACACAGGCACTGGAATTCAACTACCTAACATATACGGGCAACCTCGGCCCCTACCGTTTCGTTGAGTGGATCAGAAACGATAAGTTTGTAGTAGAGCGAAACCCCGAGTATTACCTCGGAAAGGACGTCGGGGCTCCCTACTTCGACCAGTACATAATCAAGCTCTTCGGCACCTCGGCTACCAGGCAGGCCGCCCTGGAAGCTGCAGACATCACCTACACCGGCATTGAGCCAGAACAGGCCAACAAATTCAGGGGCCTGGACAACATCAAAGTATACACGGTGCCCACCGGAGGCTACACATTGCTGGCTTACAACCAGAGAGCTAACGGATGGGATGGGCTCAAGAAGAAAGCAGTCAGGCAAGCCCTTTCTATGGCAATAGACAAGGACGTACTGAGCCAGGCAATCTTGCTCGGCTTTGCCGAGCCCGCCTTTAGCTTCATCCCGGCGAGTTCCCCGTGGTATAGCGAGGAGAGCGTAGTGAAATACGGGGTTGGCCCCCTCTATGACAAGGAGAAGGCTGCCGAGATCCTCTACCAGGAAGGTTACGGAGTGGAAAGAGAGGATGGAACCGTAGAGGTCACCGACGAGGAAGGTGACCTTCTCCAGCTCATTCTGGTAACCAACACCGGGAGCAAAGTGGCTGAGGACATGGCTTTCCAGATAAGGCGCGAGCTAGTGGAGCTCGGAATGGAAGTGGAGATCAAGCTAGTACCCTGGGCGACCCTGTTGAGACAATATGCCATGAACGCCGTCCCAGACACTGACCAGGAACCCGCACACAACAGCGGGCCCGAGGCAGTGAGCCAGGAGCCGTGGGACTTAATGCTACTGGGTTTTGGCACCGACGTCTTAGCCCCCTCGGGGAGCGAAGTCTTCTTCACCACCGACGGCGGCCTCAACCACTTCGGCTATGCCAGCGCAGAGGTGGATGAATTGTTCAAGCGCGCCAAATCGAAGGAGGCACTGGACAAGGATGCACGAAGGCAAATCTATGCCGAGCTGTCCTGTCTCTTGTCTGAAGAGCAGCCAGTGGATTTCCTTGTTTTCCATAGAGCAAACCGCGGTTTCCAGAAGAACGTCATGGGAATAGAACCTGGCATCAGTATGGGCTATAACTACTATTTGTGGTATTTCGAATAGACTTCACAAGCGGCAAATACCTTGGATTGTTTGCCCATCGCCATGACGCGAGATTTCGTGCCTTTCACTTTACGTCATCCTCAGTCCCTCACCTCGTGTCTCTCCGAGGTTGTCGCCTCCTGCCATTCCGAGACCTTTACCTTCTGCCACCCTGAGGGAGCCCTTCGTCGCTGTCATTCCGAGCCATTCGCTTCCTGTCACTCTAAGCCCTTGACTTCCCGTCACTGTGAGCCCCTCCCTTCCTGTCATTCTGAGCGCAGCGAAGAATCTCACGCTCAGGGCAAACCCCGCGACGGAGGAATCCCACTCGGGAGAAACACAGCGTTCGAAGAATCCTCCCTGGGGCAAACTCTGCGAGACACAGGAGCATGGATGCGACAAGGGAAGAACCGTGAGCATCCCTTGCTAGCCACTTATTTCATGTTTCGATAGCTATGAGAAAGAGCTGGCTCCGAGACTACATCATCAAGAGGCTCATCTACGCTGTTATTATTGCGTGGGCCATAGTGACCATCACCTTCGTCCTGGTCAGGGCTGGGCCTTCCTCACCAGCCGATCGGTATCTGGCCAACATGACCGCCAGTGGCCAGGACGTTTCGCAGATAGTAGAAGCCATTGAGGCAAGGTACGGCCTCGACAAGCCAATATACGAGCAATATGCAGAGTACATGGTCAACCTGTTCCACGGAAACCTGGGATGGTCTTTCAGCACCTCCATGCCGGTGATCGACCTGCTCAAGAACCACTGGATTTACTCATTTCAACTCATCTTGCTCAGCAGCATCTTCGCGGCGTTTGTTGGCATTCTGGTCGGCATTTATTCAGCGGTTAAGCAATATACCAAGACCGACTACATCGCCACCTTTTTCTCCTTTGTTGGGATATCACTACCCAACTTCTGGCTCGGCGTCATGCTCATCCTGGTCTTTTCCGTGAAGCTGGGGCTGTTCAAGACCTACTATGACACGACTCTGCCCTTGTTCTCTTTAGATAACCTGAAGGCGTTGGTGCTCCCGGTCATGACCCTCGGCACCGGGATGCTGGCCGGCTATGTGAGGTATACCAGGTCAGCCATGCTCGATAATCTGAGGAAGGGTTTCGTCACCACCGCCAGGGCCAAAGGGCTACCTGAACGAACAGTTATCGGCAAGCACGTCTTCAGAAATGCTCTCCTGCCCCTGGTTACTATAATCATGTTTGACCTGGGCAGCATCGTCTTCGGCGGAGCTTATCTCACAGAAATCGTCTTCGGCATCCCCGGCCTGGGACAGATATCCTTTAACGCCATCTTCGCCAATGATTACCCTGTGGTAGTGGCTGTAACCCTAATCGGGACATTCCTGGTACTACTGATCAACCTGGTCACCGACATTGCCTACACCTACCTCGACCCAAGGATAAGATATGATTGAAAGGCTCCAACATATGGCCAAGAAGGTCGGCAGACCTCTGTACGGTAACAGACGTCTGATTAGCTACTACTGGGAGAGGACTCGGAGAAACAAGCTGGCCGTATTCGGCATTGCTTTCATACTGTTCTTGATCTTGCTTGGCGTAGCAGGCCCTTTCTGCACCATGGACCCGACAATGGTCGATTTCGAAAAAAAGAACCTGCCTCCCGTGGGTTTCACGGCTGTGAAATCGTTGTACCACATAGAAACGGATGAATTGACTATCACAGAAATCCACGGAACCTGGAAGCATCCTCTGGGCACTGACAGCAAAGGCCGTGACATGCTGGCAATGATAGTGTCTGGGGCCAGGGTTTCCCTGCTCGTTGGCCTCATTGCCACAGGTATAGCCATACTGATTGGAACAGTAATGGGCGTCCTGTCGGCGTACCTCGGTGGTTGGGCAGACAACGTCCTGATGAGGTTCACCGACATCATGATGACATTCCCCTTCTTCCTGCTGTTAGTGCTCATCGTCTTCATTTTCGGCCCGAGCCTGGCCTTCATAGTACTCGTAATCGGGCTGACCGGCTGGACAGGCACTGCCAGGCTGATCAGGAGCGAATCCCTGTCGCTAAGGACACGCGAGTTCGTTGTCGCTGCCAGAGCCCTGGGGGCCAGCGACGGCAGAGTCATATTCCGCCATCTCATACCCAACGTCATCAGCCTGATCATAGTCATAGCTACCTTGTCTATTCCAGGGGTAATCCTGGCTGAAGCCGCGTTGAGCTTTATCGGCCTAGGCGACCCGACAGTGCCCAGTTGGGGGATAATCCTGGAAGCGGGGCAGCATAGCCTGGATACCGCCTGGTGGGTGGCGGTAGAGCCAGGGATCATGCTTTTCCTCACGGTTCTTGCTTTCAATTTCCTGGGCGACGGCCTCAGAGATGCTTTCGACCCGAAGAGCAACGTATAACTGCCATGAACGACGTGATTCTGAAGGCCACCAATCTGAAGACCCACTTCTTCACCCGTCGTGGTGTGGTCAAAGCCGTGGACGGTGTTGCCTTCGAACTCAGGCGAGGTGAATGCCTGTGCCTCGTCGGCGAATCTGGCTGTGGCAAAACAGTGACAGCGCTGTCAATTCTGGGCCTAATTGACAGCCCACCAGGCAGAATAGTCGACGGTGAAGTGATGTACAACAACCTGGATCTAGTCAAATGCTCCCCGAAGCAGCTGAGGCAAATCAGAGGCAAGGAAATTGCCATGGTCTTCCAGGAGGCACAATCCGCCCTGAACCCGGTACTAACCGTAGGCGACCAGGTAATGGAGCAAATAAGGCTTCACCTGCCAATCGAACGAAAAGAGGCGCGCAGCCGGACTCTGAGCTTGCTCCAGGAAATGGGCATACCCTCGGCGGAAAGAGTAATGAACTCTTACCCTCACCAGTTGTCTGGCGGCATGAAACAGAGAGCCCTGATAGCGATGAGCTTGACCTGCGACCCGCAAATCCTCATCGCTGACGAGCCAACCACCGCTGTTGATGTGACGATAAAAGCTCAAATCCTGGATATCTTCCGAGAGCTGAAGGCAAAGAGCCAGATGTCTCTAATCTTCATAACCCATGACCTGGCAGTGGTGGCCGAAATCGGAGATAGAGCCGTAGTGATCTACGGAGGCAAGAACGTTGAAAGCGCGCCGGTCTCTGAAATAATTGCCAACTCAAAGCATCCCTACACTGCCGGCCTGATCGAATGTCTGCCCGATATCTCCCAGACGACGGATAGACTGACATCCATCCCGGGGAATACACCCAACCCCATTGCGCTCCCTCAGGGCTGCTCTTTCCACCCCAGGTGTCCGAAGGCAATGGAAATATGCAGCCAGCGACAGCCACCACAAATCACAATTTCCCAAGAGCACGAAGTAAGTTGCCACTTGTACCAATGAAGAAAACGGCGAGTCACGAGCTACTAGAAATAAGAAACCTGAAGAAGTATTACCCCGTAACAACGGGCTTACTCTCTCAGCATATCGGCGATGTAAAAGCCGTGGACGGAGTGTCCTTCCACATCGGGGAGCGCGAGATCCTGGGCTTAGTCGGGGAGTCAGGATGCGGCAAATCAACCCTGGGCAGAACAATACTCAGATTGGAGGAACCGACCGGCGGGCAAATACTGTACAACGGAACCGATATCACCAGACTGGGCAAGAGGGAACTGAGAGAACTGAGAAGGGAAATGCAAATCATACTCCAGGACCCTGATGCCTCGCTCGACCCCAGGATGACCGTCGGTGACTCCATATGTGAGCCTCTGGCTATCCATGACATCGGCGATGAGAAGGAGCGAATGGAAAGAGTAGCCGACCTGATGGAGCAAGTTGGGCTGGAAGCCGGACAAGCTAGCCACCACCCGCACGAGTTTAGCGGGGGGCAGAAGCAGCGCGTTGGCATAGCTCGGGCCCTAGCCATAAACCCCAAGCTCATCATTGCTGACGAACCGGTCAGCGCCCTAGATGTATCCATCCAGGCGCAGATTCTAAATCTGATGATGGATATCCAGGAGAAGTTCGGCCTTGCGTACCTGTTCATTGCTCATGACCTGTCGGTCATAAAGCACATGGCACACAGCGTAGCTGTAATGTATTTGGGGAAGATCGTTGAGCTCGCCAGTAAACAGGAGATGTTCGAGAACCCACTCCATCCCTACACTGAGGCCTTGCTTTCGGCCGTCCCCAGCATAACGCCCGGGGCAAAAGCCAGAATTCCGCTAGGCGGCGATGTCCCCTCCCCACTCAACCCACCACCAGGCTGCCACTTCCACCCGAGGTGCCACCGGGTGCTGCCCATCTGTGACCAGAAAGAACCCGAGCTACTTGAAATATCCCAAGGCCATTTCGTGGCCTGCCACCTGCACACCCCAGACAGCCATTAAACATGTAGCGCGACCTTTCAAGGTCGCCTGATGGGGTTTGGGCGAGGCTAAAGCCTCGCACTATACGCTGACTGTCATTGCGAGGGCGGCGAGAAATCTCTTTCCCCTCTCCCTTGACGGGGGCGTTGCCTTAGAAGTGGCACTTGCCCCAAAAGTAATTGCGGTGCCTTAGAAGTCAAAGTCAAGGACAAGTGAGGTTATCTATGTTGACTTCGATTACTCCCCATAGTATTGTATTGCTGTGTCTGATGGGGTGGCGAACTCAGAATATCCTACCTTATTGCCATTGGGTTGGCATCAAAAGTCGATGGCAGAATTACGTGAACTTTGTGTAGATAGATTCCCATTGTCAAATACCCGTGATATGATTATGCAAGGGCTGGAGCAAATTGTTGATACGCTTCGTTCTCACAGTATAGTTGGTGACTTGTGGGTCAATGGCAGCTTTGTGACGGAGAAGATAAACCCTAACGATGTAGATGTGGTGCTATTTGTTGAGGGTGCTTTTTGGGAAAATGCAACGCCCCAACAACAACAGATAATCGATTGGCTTAACAACGATTTGAAGGATTCGCATCATTGTGATAGTTATACTAGCATAAAATGGCCTGAATCAAGTCCTCAATATTCGTATGGAGAATACTGGCGTGCTTATTGGATTAAACAATGGGGGTTTGGTCGTGACGACAGGCCACTGAAAGGTATTGGTGTAGTCTCTTTATAGGAGAAATGAGAGATGACTAAACTGTTAGAGATTCAAGAAAAACTGCAAGATACTACAATTGCGATAGTTGAATTAGAAAAGAGGGCTATTGAATATCCCCAATCAAGCGAAATCGGTTTAATGACAAAGTCTATTGAAAAACGCCAAAGGGTACTTCTTTCCGAGCTTAGCGTAGAAGCTAATAGTCTTGGAATTGATGTTTGCACATATCGCATATTTGGCGAGCGTGAACGCCACACATTAAGGGCTTTGGTTCAGACATTGGGTGATTTCCAGACAATGGTATCAACAGTGTATGATGCTGTAAAAAGCAAAATTCCAAAGATAAGGGCAAGAATTACCCCTGAAATAATTGCGGAAACAGAATTTAACTTTGCTTATACATTTCCTGGCTCTGTAGGAGTTGTACTTACTATTCCAAACCAACGACTGTTGGGGATTGAAAGCCATCTCGACCAAACCTTTTCTGAGATTGCTAGTATGACGCAAGCTAAAGACTCCTCTGAAGTATTGAACTTTGCGAAGAGACTTGGTGCCGCATCAATACGCACTTTATATAACTGGGCATTTGACCACGATGATTTAGGATTAGGGGTTAGCATTGAATGGAGGCGAGACCAGGCTATTCGCAATCGTTTATTAACTCAGCAACCAGAGTTTGAAAAACTTCATAAAACTATTGAACAAACAAGTGACCAGACTATTACAGAAAGGGAAGTTGTTGGGCAATTGGAAGGAGCCGATGTTATCAGAAAGTCTTTTCACATTAAATCAGATACAGGACAAGATATTAGGGGCACTTTTACAGATGCCATAAGTGAATCTCAAACAGTTGAATTACCCAAAAGGTATAGGGCATTTATCACCACAAAGGAACAGATAAAATATTCTACTGAAGAAGAGATTGTTTTGCATCATTTGACCAGACTTGAGCCTGCTTAAGTATTTAGATTTGGTGGCTATCCCTTAGTGACAAAGTTGAATACTATTCAACCCAAATATCTACAACAAGCTTATTATTTCTGCTGATATTAAATTCACCGACTTCTATTACCTTGTAGAGTGCCTCCTTGCCATCAACCATTATAGGGATATGCTCATCTACTTTTATAAGTGGCCAACTTGCATCACGTACTTCAGCTAATTGTTCTTGTCTTTTGCTAAAAACACGGTATATCATTGATAAAACCTCCACTTTTACATAACGGACTTATATACTTGACAAACCTATGCCAAGTTTAATCCAACCCTTCAATTACAGGCTTGATAGGGACACCTAACTGTCCAGAACCAACGCAAGGTACATAAGGGGTAAATGGCACACGTGCTTCACCTTTCGGTGGGTGTTTTGGTACTTTTGATTGGAGCGTGGAAACTCTAAATTGCCTACCGCATACAAGACATTCTACTTCGTATTTGACGTCACCATACGCCATAATCACACCTCCTTTTGCCCCTCAATTTGTTTTAGCATTTCTTCTGGAACCAATATTGTTTCTTCTATCCCTATGTCAACCTCATACAAATATATCGGCTTTTCTAGGATAGGAGCTTGTGATTCCTCCCCGCCAGGCTCGTTAAATATTACATTGTAATCTGCGTTACTATTAAATGGAGGGTCAAGATATATAAGGTCAATTGATTCGTTTGGGAAGTAATCATGGTCTTTCAACCAAACTAGGTTATCGCCATAGTAAAGAACGTTGGTTCTCATTTGTTGCTATCCTTGCGGAACTGATAAGGTCTATCCCAATTGGGGCTTTTGCATTTCGGGCAGACTCTTGGGCGGTCGATATCATTGCGGGAACGCCACTCATGTCCGCAACGGCAACGGTAGCCTTTAAGTAGAACTTCACCGATTCCCGTACTTGCTTTCCCCATATGTCACCTCTGAAAAAATTCGTCGATATTACTAAAAGTATATACCAAAAGTATTGACAAGTCAACCCCTGATGGTATATACTAATGGTATACAAAGGAAAGAGGCGAATCAAATGGATGCGAGGCAAGAAAGAGGACTGGTAATAGCAGCAACTTCTAAGATTGAGAAAAACAGATTGGGGTGGAAACTCCCCTCCCAATCTGACAAGCTCTTGCTCCAAATGTGGCAGAGAATTGCTCTGCGTTCGGGTTTTCACACGGTCTGACATTGGAGATTAGCCACAAAACAGAGTCAGTAAACGACCTCCGTACTCAGGTTCCCCTTGTCGGCTTTCTACGTGTCG
>CAZTRR010000016.1:21937-25801 GCA_964616785.1 uncultured Dehalococcoidales bacterium | reverse complement strand
CTGACTTTTAATCAGGGTGTCACAGGTTCGAGCCCTGTACGGCCTACCAAAGCTAAGTAAGCCCACCCTGCCGGGGGGTTTTGGAAGAATCAGGGTGTCAAGACACTAGGCCAACCGACACCCTGATTTTATCATTTCTGCGACAAGAACGGCAACACCACTGGTTGGTTATCGGGGTAAGAAACCGCTGGGCAAGAGCTAGAGCTGAGGATACCAGGATTACCCAGGCTGGGTATTTCCCATACAGATACCCGGCCTTTCTCTTTTCGATTGCACATTATGGACATTTGTGCAGACCCGTCATAGTCCCTTGGTCATAGGCACCGTAGACACGGTGTTCCAACACTGGCCATCTGACCTAGCCACCTTGTTCTCTTTGCCCATTTGGCGTTTGCTCTGACTTCCCCATGACCAAATGGCTATTCCCCCTATTACCAAATTCCCATCCGACCCACCACTGGTCGGGCGTATACTGTAATTGCCGGGATAGGTACAAGCCGGCCAGCGGCATTTGTGCGAGGCGGGCACCAATGGCGAAGGCACAAACAAGCCAGCATATCCTCAGGGAGGCTAAGTGAAAACATCAGCTACAGGGGGAAGACAACGTCCGGAGCTTGCCATGATCCCCCGTTTGAAAAGGTGAAAATGAAGAACCCAAGTACGACAACCCAGCGGATAGTGAGTGAACTGAGCTTGCTGCGGCGACGGATCACTGAACTGGAGGCATCGCAAACGGAGCGCAAGCGGGCAGAGGAGGCTTTGCGGCAGTCCGAGGAGAGATATCGAGCTTTGTTCGAGAGCAAGCTCGATGGCGTACTCGTTATCGATCAGCTAATGAAACCGCTGCTGGCTAACCAAGCAGCCGCGGATATGTTCGGCTTTGACTCAGTGGAAGAAGCACTTGAAGCAAATCTAGTCGACTTCATCCTCCCAGAAGAAAGAGAGCAAGTTCTTGACGTCATTGCGAAGGATATGTTCGAGAAGGACCTGCGGCAGATCAACGAGTTTCGGTTGCTAAACAAGGCTGGCTCTATCTTACCTAAGACAGAAACAGATATGCCGACCTGGAGCGAATCTGGTGGCGGTACCGGCTCCATCCCGCCTGCCTTCAGAGCAACATCCGCTGCTACTGTCATGAATTGAGCAAGTAGGTCAACCTGCCCAGCTTGAGCCTGATATTTCTGGTAGTCAACCTTTAGCTTGTGCACTAGCATATCAACGCGAGATGACCACCATCTGCGCTCAAACTCCTCCGGCATTTGAGCTACCCTTTGCACTGCAGTCGTGTACGGAAGCCTGAGTTGCTGCAGGGTCTCCCTTAGCTCACGCAATCCGCCAAGAAGGTTATCCAAGCTCCATTCTCTTTGACTGGACATGTCCTTTAATCTCATCCCAAGTCAGTGACCAACGAGAGCGCCACTCAGGCTGTGTTTGAGTCCATTTATCCACGCAGTTGACCACGATGGATATCAAGCTGAAATCCTCATCACTAATCTTGTCTGGATCGGAAAGGAAGGGAAGAACTGCCCTGGCCCATTCCATATTCTCGATCTCCTCTTCGTATCTTCCCTTCATCTCAGCTATTTGAGCAAGCTCCTCACTCATCTCTCTAACAAGTTTTGCATCTTTCTCAAAATCAGCGGAGGCCTTCTCTAAACGTGAAGAGAGTTTGTCCTGCCTCTCGGTAAGAGCCTCTATTTCCCCTTCCAGCCTGTTCTTCTCCTTCCTCCTGCTGGCTATCTCTTCCCCAAGAGAGATAAGTTCCCCCAGCTTCGCGTCAAGCTCATCAAGGGAAATCCCAAGCACTAACAGGCGAAAGTCTAAGCACCAAGCTCTAAATCCCAAACATAAGGAAATTCGGATTTTGAGTTTTGTATTTGTTTAGAGTTTAGATATTAGGATTTTGGATTTTGGCGCGGCGTACTACGCTCCGTCTCCGAACTCCGTTTACGTTTTTGGCTTTTACATTTCAACTTTTGGTTTGCCTCAGCGCCACCGTAAGGTCGCCCTGATGGGGTCCCAGGCGGGGCTAAAGCCCCGCGCTACATGTTACGCCAATGGGGTTCACCATCCTTGTCATCTCGCAACAAATGTAGCGCGACCTTTTAAGGTCGCCCTGATGAGGCTGAAGTATTTGACACACAGGATGAGAAGTAGTAGAAATTAGAGTGAACATAAGACAATTACATAGCCTGTCGCCATGAGTGCGCAGATTTCAGGAGGTGACAGATGAACGGGGATGAGAATAAGGACAAAAGTGAGCTTATGACAGAGCTGGTGGCGTTGCGCCAGCGGGTTGCCGAATTGGAGGCACGCCAGACCGAGCACCAGCGGACGCAAAAGGCCTTGAGACACTCCGAAGAGAGATATCGGACTATCCTGGAAGAGATGCAGGACGGCTACTATGAGACAGACCTGGCTGGCAATCTCACCTTCTTCAATGACTCGATGTGCCAAATCTTGGGCTATTCCAGGGCAGAGATGATGGGGATGAACTATCGGGTGTACACGCCCAAAGAGGAGGTCGAGGCTGTGTACAGGGCCTATAACACCGTCTACCGAACGGATGAGCCGCTCAGGGCCTTCCCCTACCCAATCGTTCGAAAGGACGGCAGCGCAGGATTTGCCGAGACCTCAGTCTTCCTCATCACAAACGAGGACGGGGAACCCGTGGGCTATCGAGGCATCCGCCGTGACATTACCGAGCGCAAAAGGGTGGAAGATGCGTTGACGCAGTCGGAGAGCAAATATCGCTTACTGGCCGAGAATACCCGCAATGTCCTCTGGGCCATGGATATGAATCTGCGATCTACCTACGTGAGTCCGTCAGTTGAATATCTGCTGGGGTACACCGCTGAAGAGGCCATGTCCAAGTCACTGCCGGAACTCTTATCCGCCTCCTCGATTCAGGTTGCCATGAAGGCTCTTGACGAAGAAACGTCTATGGAACAAGCAGAGGGTAAGGATCTGTACAGGTCACGCACGCTGGAGTTGGAGCAGCTACGTAAGGACGGCTCCAAGGTGCCGGTTGAGGTCAGAGTTGCTGGCTTGCGTGATGCAGAGGGCAGGGTCGTCCAGTACTTAGGGGTGTCCCGCGACATTACCGAGCGCAAGCAGGCAGAGGAGAAGCTGCAGGAGAGTGAGCGAAGATACCGGGACATTGTCGAAAACATGGCTGACGCGTTAATCATACACGACCTTGAGGGAAAAATTCTTGATGTAAGCGACTCGACATGCGAATTATTTGGCTACGAAAGGGACAAAGTCATAGGCGAACAGATAACCACATTCACTACCAAAGAGTCCATTCAAAGGTCAGCAGCACACTTGAAGCAGTTGACCGAAGAAGGGTCACTGGTTTTCGATTCAGAGGCTCAGAAGAGTGATGGCTCAATTGTTCCGGTAAATATCAGTGCGAAGGTGATATCCAAAGAAGGTGAGCGGCTTATCCAGTCATTGCTGAGAGACATCACCGAGCGCAAGCAGATGGGCGACGCACTGCGGGGGAGCGAGGAGAAGTATCGGACTATCCTTGATGAGATGGAAGAGGGGTATTTTGAGATGGACCTCGCCGGCAACTTGACCTTTTTCAATGATTCTTTTTGCCACCAGCTCGGATATTCCAGAAAAGATCTGACGGGGCTCAGTTATCGCGCCTACGTAGCCGAAGAAGATATTAAGGCCGCGTATAAGGCCTACAATAGCGTCTACCGCACAGGCAAGCCAGTCACAAGTTTTGTTTGCCGAGTGGTCCGAAAGAATGGGCTCACAGGATGGGTGGAAAGCTCTTTCTTTCCCCGACGTAACCGCGACGGAGAGACTGTCGGATTTCGAGGAGTTGGCCGTGACATCACCGAGCGCAAG
>CAZTRR010000016.1:18916-21837 GCA_964616785.1 uncultured Dehalococcoidales bacterium | reverse complement strand
CGAAGAACTGAGAAGCTCGCGCGAGCAGCTGCGTGGCTTCTCCAGGCATCTGCAGGCGGCCAGAGAACAGGAAAGAGCAGCGATGGCACGCGAGATTCACGACGAGCTGGGCCAGGCACTGACAGCTTTGAAAATGGACGTGGCCTGGCTAAGGGGCAGGTTGCCCGAAGGGCAAGAACCGCTTCTCAATAAGACAGAGTCGATGTCGGGCCTCATTGATGCCACTGCCAAAACGGTGAGAAGGCTGTCCTCAGAGCTGAGGCCGGGGTTACTGGACGACCTCGGTATCGTAGCCGCAGTTGAATGGCAGACGGAGGAATTCCAAGATCGGACAGGAATAAGGTGCCAGGTGGGCTTTGACCCCGAGGACATTGCTCTGGACCAAGCCCGTTCTACCACGATTTTCCGCATCCTGCAGGAGACGCTGACCAATGTGGCTCGCCACTCCAAGGCAACCAGGGTCAAAGTGAGCTTGAAGCAGAAAGGCAGTGACCTGGTGCTCCGGGTCAGAGATAACGGCAACGGAATTGCGCCGGATAAGATTTCTGCCGCCAGGTCATTCGGGCTCATGGGGATACGAGAACGGGCTGACCTCTGGGGAGGTGACGTGAAAATCAGCGGTGTCCCGGACAAAGGGACCACAGTCATAACCAGCATCGCGCTGGAGGAAAGGAAAGCCGATGATAAGGATACTCGTCGCTGATGACCACCCGGTTGTTCGCCAGGGGCTGAAGCAGATTGTCGCCAGCACCACGGATATCTTTGTGGTCGATGAAGCCGCCACCGGGCAGGAAGTGCTGGACAAGGTGCGGAGTAACTACTTCGACGTGCTCCTGCTGGATATCACCATGCCCGGCGCAAGCGGGCTGGACATTTTGAAGCAACTGCGGAGCGAAAGGCCTGAGCTTGCCATTCTGATACTGAGCATGCACCCAGAAGAGCAATATGCGGCGCGCGCGCTGAGGGCCGGCGCCTCCGGATACCTGGCAAAGGAGAGCGCACCCGACGAGCTGGTAGCGGCCGTGCGAAAGATATCGCAGGGCGGGAGGTACGTCAGCCCCTCCCTGGCTGAGAAACTGGCCTCTGACCTGGCAGTTGACACCCAAGAACCGCTTCACCAGACTCTCTCCGACCGCGAGTACGAGACAATGCGCCTGATCGCATCGGGGAAAACGACAGCGGAGATCGCCGAGCAGCTATCGCTAAGCCCGAAAACCATAAGCACCTACCGGTCACGCATCCTGGAGAAAATGGGCATGAGGAGCAATACCGAATTAACCCTTTACGCCGTGCGCAACCGACTGCTGGACGGGGAAGTCAAAAGTTAAAAGCCAAAGCAAATGAAAAAACCAAAAGCTAAAAACCAAAATGACAAGTGAAAATGCAAACGTTATTCTTTGCCCTTCAGACCTGCCTCTCAAGTCCTTTTTGGCCTTTGACTTGGATTTTTGCATTTCACCTTTTAGTTTTTACATTCATTTAGATATTAGTCGCCCTGGGTGTTGGGCTCGGCGTGGGCGAGGCTAAAGCCTCGCACTACATGTTACCCCAAACAGGGTCATCATTCTCCCATGTCGCAACCAATGTAGTGCGACCTTTCAAGGTCGCCTTGGGTGCTTTCCGGGAAAATCAAAAGTTAAAAGCTAAAAACCAAAATGACAAGTGAAAATGCAGACGCTATTCTTTCCCCTCCAGAGCTGCCTCTCAAGTCCTTTTTTGCCTTTGACTTGCACATTTGCATTTTACATTTTAGCTTTTCCATTCCATCTGTAGGCCGAATACCTACAAGGTAATCAGCCAAAGTCCTACAAGAAAATCAGCCTTTTGCCGATACCTCTGCTTGCATTTTCCTGCTAGCATGACCCTATTCCCGAGCCGCGTGCGCGAAGCACGTGAGCCATTGAGGCAGGTGAAAGGAAAGGGGCATCATGAAGGTTTTCATTGCCGATGATTCGGTGGTGCTACGCGAACGGCTGGCAACCATGGTTAGTGACGTCCCGGGGACGGAAATCGTAGGTCAAGCCGGGGAAGGGCTCGAAGCTACTGAACTTATCCGGAAACTAAAACCGGACGTGGTGATACTGGACATACGGATGCCTGGCGGAAACGGCATCGACGTGCTCAAAAACATAAAGAAAGATGAGCCGGCTCCAACCGTAATCATGCTTACCGCCTACCCCTATCCTCAGTACCGAAAGAAATGCCTGGAGGCGGGGGCGGATTACTTTTTCGATAAATCAACTGAATTCAATAAGGTCACCAAGGCGCTGAAACAATTGACGGACGAGTCCCATGGTTAGCCAGACTGCCCCTTCTGGGAGATGGAACGACGAAAGCCCAGGGACAAAACAAAGGAGCATCGGGAATGAAAGAGAAAGAATGCATTCCGGCTACGGCGGTGGTGGTGGCAATTGCAGCGGGGACTTGCGGCGCGCCTCAGGCGGTCAAGAAGCAGCTCGAGCGTGCTGCCATACCATGCCATTTCTGAAATGTTTAGAAAACGTTTAGGGATTCCGCGTGAATGTTTAGGATTCGTTTAGCAGTCGAGGTATAGCATGAGTTTGACGCTGTTAAGCAATGTCAAGACGTCTCAAAAACGGATGCCGATAACTATCAATGGTCAGACTTACTACAGGACTGCCGAAGCCTGCAACAGGGCTGGCATAAGCAGGGCCACCTTCTTCCGTTGGCTCAAGGAGGGAACCATCGAGGACGTGGCGCAGAGGGACAGAAGAGGCTGGAGGCTATTCACCCAGGGCGATGTTGACAGAATCAAGAGCGAGGCTGGCAGGACCACTGATTGAGCAGCAACCTAGGTCAGCAGTCGACAGTCAATAGTCCATAGTCGGAGTGGAGAAGCGATGTCGGGAATAGAGAGATTTGAGGACATAAAGGCCTGGCAAAAGGCAAGAGACCTGGCG
>CAZTRR010000016.1:13312-18816 GCA_964616785.1 uncultured Dehalococcoidales bacterium | reverse complement strand
GTTGACAAGCCCGTGGTACCGCTTGAAAAGGTGACCATAGGTATAAATGCTACCAGTCTGCTTCCTGCGCTGGTTCATATTACAGAGGAGAAAGGTTATTTCTTGGGGGAAGGAATCGATGCAGAGATTAGAGGTTACCCGGCCGGAAAAGCTGCCCTGGCAGCCCTGTTCAACGGAGAAGTTGATGTGGCAACAGTGGCCGAAATGCCTATGGTATTAAATAGTTTCGACCGAAATGATTTTGCTCTTTTTGTGACTATCGTAGATTCCGCCCAACACTTAAAGGCTCTTGCTAGAAAAGACAGGAACATTAGTGCGCCGCAAGACCTAATTGGTAAAAAAGTCGCCACAACTATAGGAACAACGGCACATTTTTTCATGGCCACATTCTTTACCTTGAATGGGCTGGATACCGCTGACGTTGAAATAGTCGACCTGAAACCCGGGGAAATGGTGGAGGCGATTGCAAATGGTGATGTAGACGCAATCTTTACCTGGGAACCAAACATCTTGAAGGCTCAAGAAAGGCTTGGCGACAATGCAATAATCCTACCCAGTGTCGTGGGATACCAGGCACAGTTTAACCTGGCTTCAAACAACGATTTCATTGAGAATAACCCGGAATTGATAACAAGAATAATCAGAGCTCTGGCAAGAGCAGAAGAGTTCACTGAAAGCAACAGGCAGGAATCTATAGCCATCGTGGCATCACGTCTGGAAACAGATACAGAAGATATAGCTAAAATATGGGATGTCTATAGATTCAGACTATCTCTATCCCAAAGTCTAATAGTATCGTTGGAAGATGCGGCAAGATGGGCAATAGCCAACAACATGACCGATAAGACGGCGGTGCCGAACTATCTTGACTTCATCTATTTTGATGGACTCGAAGCGGTGAGTCCGGAGGCAGTTACCATAATCCATTAAACGGAGCCTTATCATGACAATCAGAAACAGGCTGTTTATTCTGGCATTCGTTCCCATAATAGTGCTCATCGTGATTGCTTCGGTCAGCCTCCTCGTCAGGCAGCAATTGGTCGATACCTTCCGGGAACGCGAGCTGGTGGATGATATAACCCTGGGCGTCTTCGACCTGAACTTGCTGACTCACGACTACGTCCACTCCCAACACGAAAGGGCCCAAGTACAGTGGCAAGCTAAGTATCGCTCGGTAGGCGACACCCTATCTCGATTACAGGTCACCTCCGCTGCAGAACAGCCTGTCTTGGACCGATTGCGTGCCAGCCACGAGGAGGTTGGTGCTCTGTTTTCCGGCCTGGTGGTTGCTGCCAGGGACGAAGGGCCGCACCACGAGGAGATAGCAGACATCCTGACAAGCCAGCTCTTCATAGAGTCGCAGACTATGGTTACAGATTGCCACATGCTGGGTAGTGTAGTTGCCGAGGACTTGTTGAATGCGCAGCAGCGGGCCGCCTATGTCTTCTGGCCTACGCTTCTACTGGCGGTGCTAGGGGGACTGGCCGGTTCCCTGCTCATACACCAGTCGATCGCCAAGCCAGTCGGAGAATTAACGAAAGGAGCCGAGATTGTCGGCACTGGCAACCTGGATTACAGGATTGGGACGTCAGCAAAGGATGAAATCGGTGCGCTGTCGAGGGCGTTTGACAAGATGACGGCAAACCTGAAAGCAGTCACCGTTTCCCGCGATGAGCTGGCCAACGAGGTTGCCGAGCGTAAGCAGGTTGAGGCGGCACTACGCGAGACGCACGACTACCTGGAAAAACTCATCCAGTATGCCAGCGCTCCAATCATGGTGTGGAATCCTACCTTAGAAATCACACGCTTTAACAGAGCCTTCGAACGTCTTACAGATTACACAGTGGACGAAGTCATAGGCAAACAACTGACCATGCTCTTCCCTGAAGCAAACCAAGCCGAGTCGCTACGCAAGATTGCCCAAGCGTCGGCCGGCGAATACTGGTCGTCAACGGAAATCCCTATTCTTACCAAGGATGGAAAGACAACCTTGGTGCTGTGGAATTCGGCGAACATTTATGCCGACGATGCCACGACTCTTTTAGCCACCATCGCCCAAGGGATAGACATCACCGAGCGCAAGCAGGCGGAGGAGGCGCTCAAGCAGTACTCGGAGCGGCTTGAGGAATTGGTAGAAGAGCGCACCTGGGAGCTCCGGGATGCCCAGGAAGAGCTGGTGCGCGCCGAGCGGCTGGCCACGCTGGGACAGTTCTCCGGAAGCATCTCACATGAGCTGAGGAACCCGCTCGGCGTTATAGACAGCTCAGCGTACTACCTGAAGACAAAACTGAAAGACGCCGATGAAAAGGTGCACCAGCACCTCGACCGTATAAAGCTCAGCGTGACAAGCTCCACGGCTATCATCCAGAGCCTCCTTGACCTGACTCGAATGAAGGAACCGCAGTTGGCAAGGCTTGACCTCGTGCGTGTTATCTCCGATGGAATCGCCACCTCCAGGGTGCCAGGCACGGTGGGGGTAATAGAGGACTTCGCCGGCCAGGAGATTGCGGTCAACGGCGATGGCGAACAGCTCCGCATGGCCTGCAGGAACATAGTGAGGAACGCAGAAGAGGCGATGGATGACCAGGGGACGCTGACCGTAACCGTGCGCAGCACTGCTGACGGCCAGGCTGAAGTGTCCTTCGCCGATACCGGCCCCGGTATTCCTCCCGAGAACCTGGAGAAGGTGTTCCAGCCGCTTTTCAGCACCAAGGCCAGGGGCATCGGCTTCGGCCTGTCCATCGCCAAAATGATTGTTGACAGGCACGGGGGAACGATAGAAGCCAAGTCGGAGCCAGGCGAGGGAGCGACCATAGTGATAAGGCTCCCGCTGGCTGAAAATGTAAAAGCCAAAGGCAAAAAACCAAAGAAGTGAAGGGAGTAAACTCCAAATCCTAATATCTAAGCTCTAAACAAATTCAAATGACTGAAACTCGAAATTCAAAACAGGAGCATTTGATCATTGGGATTTCGACATTGTTTAGCATTTAGGATTTAGTGCTTAGAGTTTCCCCCGAAGGGGGCGTTGGCTTTTAACTTTCAAAAAAGGAGGTGCAGCGAATGTCGGACAAGCTCAGGGTGCTGGTGGTGGATGACAACCAGGAGTTCTGCCAGAACGTAAGGGATATCCTGGAGATGAAGGACTATGCGGTGTCAACCGCCTACGACGGCTTCCAGGCCCTCAAGCTGGTGGAAGGGGATAGCTTTGACGTGGTGCTCATGGATGTCAAGATGCCGGTAATGGATGGCGTGGAAACCTACAAGAAGGTCAAGGAGATAGCACCGGAAACTCCGGTCATCATGGTAACAGCCTTTGCCGTTGAAGACCTCATCAGGGAGGCACTGCGGGAGGGAGCCTTTGGTTCCTTGAAGAAGCCGCTGGATTTTGACAAGCTCTTCGAGCTCATCGAAAAAGCCGCTGGCAACGGGGCGCTGATACTCATAGTGGACGATGACAAGGACTTGTGCGGCAATATGGAAGACACCCTGACCCAAAAGGGCTACAGGGTTTGCGTTGCCCATGACGGTGACACAGCAGTACAGAAGACACGGGAGAACAACTTCGACATCGTGCTCATTGACATGAAGCTGCCTCCACTGAGTGGCCTGCAGACCTATCTGGCCATCAAGGATATCCGGCCGGATGCGGTGGCAATTGTCATCACCAGCTACCCCCAGCAGGTGGGTGACCTGGTGAAGCAAGCCCTGCAGGGGAACGCCTACACCTGCCTGGAAAAGCCAATAGACATGGAGGAGCTGGTTTCGTTGCTCGAGCGGATTCAGGAGCAGAAAGCCAAGGGCACGCTGGAGAAACCGCGGTGAAATGCAAAACGTAAAAGCCAAAATGGAAAAGTACAACTCAAAACTCAAAAAGAGGACAGACATGTAGCGCGAGGCTTTAGCCTCGCCTCGAACCCCACCCATGGCGACCTTGAAAGGTCGCGCTACATGCGTGAGATACAACAAATTCAAATGACCGAAATCCGAAATTCAAAACAGGAGCGTTTGGTGACTAGCGGTTACAAAACGTCATTGCGAGCGGACCGCGGCAATCTCCCCGTTGCTCCGTGCCACCGAGATTGAAATGCAAAATGCAAGAATACAAATCAAAATTGAAAAAGGGACTGAGCGGAAAAGTGGATGTTTGCATTTTCACTTGCCATTTTGATTTTTGGCTTTTGGCCTCCCCGGGGTTGATGGAGATGCGGGGCCGTCAACTCCCGTCGAGGGATAGGTTAGGGAAAGGAGACAGGGCAGGATGTTCAGCCAGGGATGTTCTATAGTGCTCCCTCCCCTGGTGGGAGGGAGTCAGAGGGATATGTTTACATTTTCACCTGTCATTTTGATTTTTGGCTTTTGGTTTTTTCATTTGCTTTGGCTTTTGACCTTTAACTTCCCCAACGGAAGGAGGTGGGATAATGGAGGCTAAGGCGCAGATACTCGTTGTGGATGATGATGTGGGGTTGGCCTCGAACCTCAAGGATATCCTGGAGGGGCAGGGCTACAATGTCGCGGTCGCTCACGATGGCCAGGAGGCGCTGGCTGTCTGCCGTGAGACCGTATTCGACCTGGTCTTGGTGGACATCAAGCTGCCCGGCATGCCCGGCCTGGAGGTGATTGATAAGCTGACCGACCTGTCGCCGCCGACCGAGTACATCATCATCACCGGCCACGGTTCCATAGAAACCGCCATCGAGGGCGTGAAGCACAGCAAGGTGCTGGCCTATGAGACCAAGCCGCTGGACATGGACCGTCTCCTACTCTTGACCCGGCAGGTGGTGGAGCGCAGGCGGGCGGAGGAGGCGATGCGGGAAAGCCAGCAAAGGCTCCGGAGCATTTTCGAGCACACCCACGACGGCATCGCCCTGGTTGATGAACAGGGGACAATAATCGATTGGAGCCCGGGGCAGGAGGTCATCACGGGGCTAAGACGGGACGAGGCGCTGGGCCGGCCCGCATGGGAGGTCATGCCCCGCCTGGTCCCTGAGGAGCAGGGAGGGCCGGTAACCCCCGAGCAGATGAAGGCCCAGGCGCAGCAAATGCTCCGCGAGGGTCCGCCGCCGCAGATGAGCCTGCGGCAGGACGTCACCATCCAGCGCCCCGACGGGACGCTCGGGACTTTCGAAGAGATGACTTTCCCCATTGAGACGGAGAAAGGCTTTATGGTGGGTGTTATCTGCCGCGACATCACCGAGCGGAAGCAGGCCGAGGAAGCCTTGAGGCGGTCCGAGGAGAAATACCGGACTATCCTGGACGAGATGGACGAGGGCTACTATGAGCTGGACCTCAACGGCAACCTCACCTTTTGCAACGATTCCTACCGCCGGGCGCTGGGCTATTCCGCCGAAGAGATAGCAGGAATGGACTATGCTGCCCTCGTGGCGGAAGCGGATAGGGACAGGATGTACCAGATCTTCACCGACATTTACCGGAAGGGCAAGCTAATGGGAAGCTTTACCTGCCAGGCATTCCGAAAGGATGGGGGCACAATCACCGTGGAAAGC
>CAZTRR010000016.1:0-13212 GCA_964616785.1 uncultured Dehalococcoidales bacterium | reverse complement strand
AAGCTTTACCTGCCAGGCATTCCGAAAGGATGGGGGCACAATCACCGTGGAAAGCACGGCTTCCCCACTGCGAGACAAACAGGCACAGATTATCGGCTTCCGTGGTATCGGCCGCGACATCACGGAGCGCAAGCATACGGAGCAAGCGCTGGAAGAGTCAGAAGAGAAGTACCGTCAGTTGGTAGAAAACGCCACTGACGCCATTATCGTGGCTCAGGACGGTGTGATCAAGTTCGCCAATCGCAGAGCCTCGGAAATGACGGGGTACTCAGCAAAGGAATTATGTTCCATACCACCCGCGGAGCTTATCCATCCCGATGACCGGGAGGCGGCGATAGGCTTCCATTACGCCAGAGCAACACGTGAGGAGATTCCCAGGTACCATGCTTTCAGGCTGATAGACAAAGAGGGCAACATCAAGTGGGTGGAGAGGAGTGCTGGCACGCTTCCCTGGGAGGGGAAACCCGCGTCTCTCATCATCGACACCGATATCACCGAGCGCAAGCTAGCAGAGAAAGGACTGCAGGAGAGTGAAGAGAAATACCGCCGACTATTTGAATTGGGTTCAGATGCACTATTCTTAATTGAGATTGAAACAGGCAGAATCATTGATTTGAACGACAGTGCAATACAGATGTACGGATACAGCCGAGAAGAAGCCCTGCAAATGAAAAACACCGATTTCTCAGCGGAGCCTGACAAGACCCGCAGCGCAACACTCGAGTCCGAAGAACAGATTCCTTTACGTTATCACAGAAGGAAAGACGGGACTATTTTCCCCACCGATATATCAGTTGCGTACTTTGCATGGCGCGGAAAAGAAGTCTGTATAGCTGCAATTCGGGATATCACCGAGCGCAAGCAGGCGGAGGAAACCCTGAGGCAGTCGGAGGAAAGATACCGCACCATCCTGGAGAGCATCGAAGACAGCTACTTCGAGATGGACCTTGCCGGGAATTACACCTTCGTCAATGATGCCAACTGCCGCATCATGGGATATTCCAGAGAAGAGATGATAGGAATGAGCTATAGAGCCGTCATGCCTCAACAGGATGCCAAGGCCGTCTACCAGGACTTCAATCGGGTCTACCGAACCGGCGAGCCAATCACTGGCCTATCTTACACGTTTATTCACAAAGACGGAGTCATAGGATTCGGCGAACTCGCAGTGTCTCCTCTTCGCAACGAGAAGGGAGAGGTTATCGGATTTCGGGGAGTTGGCCGTGACGTTACGGAACGCGTACAGACAGAACGAGACCGAAGAGAGCTGGAGCAAAAGGCCCAGCTCAGCAGCCGGCTGGCTTCTGTTGGCGAGATGGCTTCAGGCATTGCCCACGAGATAAATAATCCGCTGACCAGCGTCATCGGCTATGCCGAGCTGCTGATGCAAACCAAGAACATACCCCAAGACGCCAAGGAAGGTGTGGAGGTCATTCATGAGGGCGCTGAGCGGGTGGCCGGTATTGTGAAGAGGCTGCTTACCTTTGCCCGCCGGACAACGGCGGAGAAAGAATATGTCAGCATCAACGACATTATTGCCACCACTCTTGCACTGCAAGACTATGAACTGGAGACTGGCAACATCAAGGTTGACCTCCAACTCGACCCTGACTTGCCGGTGACCGTAGCTAGCTCCGGCCAACTGCAGCAGGTGTTCCTCAACCTAATCATAAATGCCAAGACGGAGATGGAGTCAGCCCACGGCAAGGGGCAACTCTCAATCAAGACGGAGAGGCTGGATGACACCATACGGATATCCTTCAAAGATGACGGTCCGGGGATAAGAAAGGAGAACCTCGACAGGATATTTGACCCCTTCTTTACCACCAGAGAGGTGGGACAGGGGACAGGACTCGGCTTGAGCGTCTGCCACGGAATAGTGATCGACCATGGCGGCAGGATATACGTTGAAAGCAAGCCGGGCAAGGGAGCCACCTTTGTTGTGGAGTTGCCCATAGTCAGGAAAGCGGAGCAATTGGAGCTGGCCGAGCCCGATGCTGGCGAGACTCAAAGGGTGGCCGCGGCCAGGATACTGGTGGTGGATGATGAGCCAAGGATTCTGCAGTTCTTAAGCAAGGTGCTGACGGATGAAGGACACGAGGTGGAAACTGTAGATAATGCTGGTGATGCCCTGGGCAAAGTAGGGAGTGAGGGCTATAGTCTCATCCTGCTGGATATCAAGATGCCCGGTATGAGCGGTATTGACCTGTATAAGCGTCTGAAAAAAACCGCTGACGCATTAGCCAGGAGAATAGTCTTCATCACCGGTGACGTCATGGGGGTGGAAACGGCGAACTTTCTCTCCAAGACCAAAGCACCGTACATTACAAAACCCTTTGATACCAAGCAGCTGAAGAAGGAGATAAACCGCATATTGACTGAAACCAGAAGTTAAAATGTAAAATGCAAAAGTACAACTCAAAATTCAAAAAGGAATTTAGCCATCCGGCTCTGAAGAGGAGGAATAATCTTTACATTTTGACTTGTCATTTTGGTTTTTAGCTTTTGGTTTTTTCATTTGCTTTGGCTTTTGGGTTTCAACTTTTCACTTCTCAAGAGGTAATGAGCTATGGCGCGGCTACGTATTCTTATCGTTGACGATGACCTTGCGGTGCTGAAACTCCTTCGAGCTAACCTGCAAGCAGGGGGCTACGAGACAATAGCTGCTCTTGATGGTGCTGAAGCGCTTCAGGCCATTGAAAAGGAAGCTCCCGACCTGATAATCCTGGATATAGTGATGCCCAAGATGGATGGTTTCGAAGTGTGCCGCCGGGTTCGCGAGTGGTCGCAGGTCCCTATTATCATGCTCACTGCTCGAGATGATGAGAAGGACAAGGTGGAGTGCCTTGACTTCGGTGCCGATGATTATCTCACCAAGCCGTTTGGCGTTAAGGAACTGCTGGCGAGGGTCAGGTCGGTCTTTCGCCGCGTTGACGTTGCTAGAGGTGTACCTGCTGAGCCCGTCTTTACCAGTGGAGACCTCAAGGTCAGCTTTGCTGAAAGGAAGGTAACAGTTGGCGACCGCGAAGTCAGATTAACGCCAACCGAATATTGCCTTCTAAAGGAATTCGTCCTCAATGCCGGGAAGGTACTTACTCATGCCTATCTCCTAAGCCGGGCCTGGGGGCCTGAGTACAGGGACGAACGAGAGTACGTGCACGTTTTCGTGCGTCGTCTGCGGGCCAAGCTCGAACCTGAGCCGACGAAACCCAGATACTTTGTCACCGTGCCCGGCGTCGGCTACCAGTTCAAGAATTAAGCCGGAGTGTAGGCGGTCAAGTAGTAAAGCCAATGACAAGGACACCCTTCTAAGGGTGCCCTTGTTTGCGTATGACACCTACTTTAGAAGATGTTTAGATGTCCACCGCTGATCTTTAGACTTTGTTTCGCAGCTAGACTCTAGACTGGGAGCAAGAACAGACAAAAGGTGACAAGGAGGGGAAAAATGACTGAGATTAGGAAAGGGTTGGCTCTGCTCAGAGTCGACAAGAAACTCTTAGCACTGTTTGCTGGACTGATTGTTGACACTATTGCTCTTGTGGGCATAGTCGCCGTGGGCCTCGCATGGCATCTGTATTGATGCCTGTTGTCACGCGAAGTACGTTCACCAAGGTTATGTTGTAGTAGTACATTTCCGAGGCTGTTTGGCTGAGCTGTCCAGCAGTATGCCTCACCAGAATGAAGGACCGCTGAATTCGGGGGGTCAGGAAGAGGTAAGGAATATGAGAATGAACAAGCAGCTTGTCATTATAATCGTTGGTTACTTTTGTGTGTCCGCGGCGTTTGGCGCCTGTCTTTGGTACTTGTTGTAAGACCAGTTTTGTGTTCAGGGAGTACGCCGCGCCGACAGCGACAAAGGAGGCGAATAAGACATGACGACAGTTCTAGAAGAAGTCAAAACCACGGAGCAAGTCTTCACTGAGGCTGAGGAACTACACCTGGGAGTCGAGGAGCTTGGCTATGAAGAGGAATCCCCCGAGCCCGAAATCGCTCCTCTAAAGGGCGACACTGAATTTGTCGGCGGTTCACTGGACGGCTACTTTACTGAATTCGGGCAAGTGTCTCTGCTAAGTCCGGATGAGTGGCAAGAACTGGGCGCACAGGCGGAGGCGGGGAAGCATGTGTCACAGCTGCAAGAGGAATGGGTTGCCAAATACGGCATCCGGCCAGCAGGAACCGACCTATTGCTGATGTTAACGGACCGCTTCTGCCAGGCACGTGTGTTTTTTGAGGCACTGTGCCAACACCTGGAGCTCCTGCCCAACGAGGGTGTAGCGGCGAGAGTGCTGAATCCAGAAGTGCGCCGTGCCATCGATGGCCATGTCGACGAATACTTATGTGGCGCTATAGCTCAAAGGACCGGGGCAGGCCAAGCAGAAACCATGCAGGCCTTGATTGAACTGTCTCTGGACAGCTGGCTCATCCCGTGGGAAATCCTAGGGAGAGCCGGCCGGGAATGCTCCCTGGCCGAGTTTGAGGCCGTGCTGCACTCAGAACACTTCTGGGACGAGCTGAAAGAGCATGGCTCCGAGATCGCATTGCACTTTGCACAAGTAAGGCAGAAGGCACGCCAGGCAACCGACCGGATGATTCAAGCCAACCTGCGCCTGGTGGCCAGCATGGCCAAGAAGTACATCGGCCGCGGCGTACTCCTGGCCGACCTCGTCCAGGAGGGCAATATCGGGTTAATGCGAGCAGTCAAAAAGTTCGACTACCGCAGAGGCTACAAGTTCAGCACCTGCGCCTGTTGGTGGATTCGGCAAGCAATCCTCAATGGCACTGCTTACCAGTCACGCACCGTGCGCTTGCCAGTACACACGGGTGAGGCTGTGGCGAGGCTAGCCCAGGCAAAGCATAGGCTCTATCAAGAGTTCGGCCGCGAGCCAACCAGCGACGAGCTAGCTTCTGAAATGGGGACCTCACCTGAAAAGGTGGAGCGGCTGCTCACGGCGAGTTCATGTGAGCCCATTTCCCTCGAGACACCCATGGGAGAGGAGGGAGGCAAGCTCAGCGATTTCATCGAAGATCCGACAGCATTGGACCCCGCCGAGGAGGCCGCTGCAGTCATGCTCAAGGAGCAGTTGAGCACAGCCCTACAGTCGCTGTCACCCCGCGAACGCCGTGTCATCGAGATGAAGTTCGGGCTGGGCAACAACGGCGGCGGAACCCTGGAAGAGGTCGGCGCAGCGCTAGGCCTTACCAGGGAGCGGGTACGTCAGATGGAAAAAGGAGCTCTGGAGAAGCTGCGTTGCTCAAGCCACAGCCGCAGGCTGATAGATTACCTCCGGTAGTTGAAAACCAAAAGTCAAAAGCCAAGAACCAAAATGGCAGATAAAAATGTAAACATTATTGCTCCCCTCTAAAGCCGCGCCCCCAGATTCATTTCTCACTTTTGACTTGCACTTCTGCATTTTAGCTTCTACATCTTACATTTCTTCACATATTGGGATTCAAAATTTGCCCCTCGTTCCTTAGACTTCCCCCTTCAATTTCAATCCGTCTTTTTGCCTTTTACATTTTAGCCTTTACATCTACTTCTACGTTCCTTCCTTCCTGCCTGACGAAACTTTAGGAAACGTTTAGATGTCCACCGCAGGTTTTTAGAAGTTGTTTCGCATCCCAGACGTATCCTGAGAATACCAATGAGCAGGATAGAGTCTAGGATGAGAAACAGGCTGATTGACCCAATACTTTTTCTCCTGGCCGTATCACTTCTGGTGCCGTGCCCGGTGCCATCTGCCTGGATAGAAATCGCTGACGCCGGCAGATTCTCAAGGGAGAGCAGGGACGGCCTTGCCGAAAGCCTGCAGCCGGGTGAGCCAGAGGGGGCCTGTAGTCTGACTGATGTCCCAAGCAAGCATGACCACCTTTGCTCCCAGCCAGGTGCGATTGCTTCTTCAACCATTCCGAATGATGCGTATTTTGATAAGCAATGGGCGCTGGCCAAGGTTCAGGCTCTGGACCCATGGGAGGACAGCACGGTCGGTCAGGACATTCTCATTGCTGTCCTCGACACTGGCATTGACCAGCGACATGAAGACCTGGCGGACAAAGTAGTAGCCAGCGCGAATTTCTCGGATAGTCCGACAGCCTCTGACCGTAACGGTCATGGTACTCACATTGCTGGCATCATCGCCGCCACTGCCGACAATGGGATTGGCATCGCCGGTATCGCCCCCAATTGCCGTTTGTTGAACGTGAAGGTGGCCGAGGACAACGGTATGGTCTGGCCTTCAACGATAGCCAAAGGCATCGTGTGGGCAGTAGACAACGGGGCCAAGGTCATCAATATGAGCCTTACCGTTAGTAGTCCGAACCAAGCGCTGGAAGATGCGCTGGACTATGCCTGGAGCAACGGAGTTGTCGTGGTAGCAGCTTCAGGCAACAGCGCAGGTGGAAAGCCGGTGTATCCAGCCTGTTACGTGAATTGCATTGCCGTGGCAGCTACCGACGCCAGTGATTCTGTGGTCTCGTGGTCGAGCCGCGCTGACTGGATAGATGTGGCTGCCCCAGGGGTTAGCATCTACTCCACGTTACCCAGCGACGGCTATGACTACAAGAATGGGACTTCGATGGCAACCGCCTTTGTGTCCGCGGTGGTCAGCTTGCTTTTCACCACAGCGAATGATGATAACGGCAATGGTTTTGTCAATGACGAAGTGCGGAAGACAATTGAAGGAAGCTGTGACGAGCTCGGAATTCTGAGCATCAGATAGGAACGCATTGCGGCAAGGAGGGTTCAGATGAACAGATTACAGTCAGAATTGGTTAAGGATGCTTCAGAAGCCCATGGCCTGTCCCCAGACGCGCACTCCAAGCACAGGCGGCTGAAAGAGGTACGGCAGGAGCTTGACCAGATGAGGCTGGGCTTCGCCACTATTGCCAATACCTTTCACGAAGTCAGGACGCCGCTGCACTCCATGAGCGGCTTCATCAAACTGATGCTGGAAGGCAAGGTGGCAGATCCGGGGACGCAACGTGAGTTTCTGGCCACGGTGGATCAGCGGAATCAAGACTTGAGGAAGCTGGCGGCTGGTATTCTGGAGCTAGCAGCGACTGAGTCGGGACAGGTGGTGTTTGAAAAGCGGCCTGTTTCCATGAAGGGCGTGGTCGATAACGCCGCAGTCAAGCTCCAAGGATTTGCCGAGGAGAAAGGGATCGCTATCGAGACGAGTCTGCCTCGGGGATTGCCGGATGTGGAGGGCGATTTCGATAAACTCGAGCAGGTCGTGACAAACTTGCTCAGCTTTGCCATCAGGTTCAGCCGGGGAGAAGGGCGAGTGTTTGTCACTGGCAAGGCTGTGAGCAATGGGCTGCTGGTCGAGATTGTTGGCCAGAGCACCGATACCTTGGCTGATGCCATTACCTGCTCGCTTCAGAGGTCCTCTGAACTGGATATTCCCATGACTCCCGATGATGGCGGGGCCTGGTTGGACCTCTATTTGGCCAGGCAGCTCGTGCAAGCCCACGGCGGCCAGCTTTGGTTGGAGAATGAACCGGGCAAAAGAACTATCCTCAGCTTCGTAATACCTGCAGGGCCTAATGGCACGGCCGAAACAGCACGTCACCGATATCCAGCCACCGAAGATGATTTAGGAGGTGAACAATGAGGAATAACAACGGGCACAAAGCCAGAATCCTGATTGCAGACGACGAGTCGTCGGTAAGGGATATCATCTCTCTCCGGCTCGCTCAGGAGGGCCACAACTGCACCGCGGTCCCCGATGGCAATAGCGCCTTGAGAACACTGGACGGCTGCGAATTCGATTTGGCGGTGTTGGACATCAAGATGCCAGGGAAATCGGGTATTGACGTATTGCGGGAAATGCAAGTCAGCTGTCCGGATACTGCAGGCATCATGGTAACCGGCATGGGGGATATCCAGACAGCCATTGAGTCAATGAAGATGGGAGCCTATGACTATATCATGAAACCGGTCAATCTGAGTATGCTCATGACTTGCGTGGACGGAGCCCTGGACAAGAGAACGCTGATACTGGAGAACAAGAACTACCAGCTTCATCTTGAGGAAAAGGTCAAGGAACAAACCGACAAGATTCGTAGCTCATTTCTCAATTCTATTACATCGCTAGCCTACGCCCTGGAAGCGAAGGATAAATACACCAGTGGCCATTCACAGAGAGTTGCCGAAATGGCCGTTGCCACTGCCCGAGAGATGGGTATGCCTGAGGACAAGGTTGCGAGAATAGAGCTCGCCGGACTCGTACACGATATCGGTAAGATAGGGGTTAGGGAATCGGTTCTAAACAAAGCAGGCAAGCTCACTGACGACGAATACCACGAAATAATCTCCCACCCCGAAATAGGAGAGCGCATCTTGAGCCCTATTCTCGAAGATGAAGAAATGCTCAAGATGGTCAGACATCACCACGAGCGCTATGACGGCACCGGCTATCCAGACGGGCTGTCAGGCAAGCGAATACCAGAAGCGGCCAGAGTCTTGGCCGTGGCTGATGCCTACGATGCCATGACTTCTGACCGCCCGTACCGGGCTGCGATGAGCTCTGTGATGGCTTGTGCTGAACTGGAAGAAGGCAAACGGAAGCAGTTTGACCCAGTGGTCGTGGATGCCTTCCTTTCCTGTGTGGAATATCAGAGGTCACCGATCAAGATGACTGCGGCTACATAGACCCCCCAAACCTCCCGCAGCCCAACACATCCCCCCCATCATATCACCACCCCATTACCAATAAAGCATTCCTTTCCCTTCATGGGGGAGCCAAACCCTCTCCCTCAATCACATATCATACACAGGCACATACATAGTCACATACACACCCCAGACCAACACATCGTTGGTGAGATACACATGGTGCATAAAGACATGGCTGGTCACATACACATGCTCGACAAACCAATGGTTGGTCACCTACACATGGCAGTCCGTCCAATCGGGGTGGCTCCGCCCTCGTCACTTAACACCACCCCAACCCCCTATCCCCAGGCAGCTACCACCGGCCCAGTTCTATAACCTCACGCAGGGCGTATACCGGTACCTCTAGCCCACGGAGTGCCTCGGCACTCATGGTCTAACCCCACAACGTTTCCTTAACTCAGGCAAGACATATACGGGTAGTTATGGCACACAGGCAGGTTATACTCAGGTTGTCCTGTCTCACTCAGAGCGGGGCGATTTCCAACATAGTCCTTTTCATGAAAAGGAAGCTGGAAAGTGACCAAGTGAATGAAGGCTTTACGTTACTCTGTGGGTCGGGTGGCATAAATGGCATTGGCCCCAAGATAGCGTCGTTGTTCCTGCGAGATATAGCGACATTCTACGGCTTCATCCCGAAACGTGATCGGTACCGCCTACAACCTGTAGATGTATGGGTCAGGCGATTCTCAACAGCGCCGATGGGTCGAAAAGCAAGCGACATGGAAATAGCGCATTGGATTGTGAAGGAATGCCAAAGCACGAATATTGGTGCTGAAGCGGCCAACGAAGGTATGTGGTATTTCGGTAGCCAGATTGCGGCTTCAGCATGTCGAAGCGAAGGACGTGGTTGAGACCCTCTACCATATTCTGGGCTACTCCTTCGGTTAACGGTGTACGTACCAAGACTGCAGGCTGCCTAGCTTCGATGGTCATCGTCCTCGTTTTAGTAGTTGGAGCCCAGGCTGGTCTCGTGACATATGCCTATAGTCAGCTGCAAACCGATTTCCAGATACAGGAATGCTCTCCTGAAATCGATATTGCCGCCGGCCCGGGTGTTAGTGCTGTCAACAGAATCACAGGACTGAATGTAGAAGGGGTCGCAGTTTTCACAAATCCCAGTTTTGTCCCGCTGTATGTCCCACCCATGACTCACTAAGTTGCTATCGAAGGGAAGAAGTGCCGGAATGCTGTCCAGACACGGGCTACTGCCGTTGCTCCAGGCAGTACTACGTCCCAATCCATTAGCTTGCAAATCGGCAGCGGTGACCTGCCAGAACTCGCACTTCATCCTCTTGCCAAGGGGGGAACGATTGATATCAGAGTAGTCTCGGGGATTCCGCTGGGCGATTATTCTCCTACAAAAACCACCGAGGTAGAGATTGCCGTTAGTAGACCGTTATCGTCTTACTGAGCTAATCCTCTGATAGCCCTCAACCACTAGAACAATCGTCCACAATGTGCAATATGAAAGAAAAAAGGCCGGGTACTTGTCAAAGATACCCAGCCTTCAGTAGTTCTGATACCTACAGCTCTAACTCTTCCCTATCCTGAACATCTTGGTCCCACAGGTGGGACACACACCCTGGGTCGCTGGCTTGCCGTTCTTCATGGTTACGGCTTTGGCATCCTTCATTTCCCTCTTGGTCCGGCATTTCATACAGTAGGCTTGCATGAGGTCAACCTCCCTTTTTGGGTATGAACAATAGGTCATTCCTCCATATAATGTCAATAGTACTATCGTCCTATACAACTAGCAGTTAGGATGTCATCAGTATGAGAGTAACAGAAGCCTGAAATGTGCAGTCGATGAGAATACTAAAATCCACCGTAGAAGACAATAGACTGGACACCCCGATGGTCGCACCAGGAGCGCCTTTTGACTATAACCTGGCAGATCGGAATACTAGGTAGTGAGGCTAAAGGCTAGCAGGCCAAAAGTCTGGTCTATTGTTCACTTGAGCCCGCGGTCTGTGCCGACATTTTGCCGACAAACTATTTGGCACCCAACGGTACAGGGCACTACTCCCAGATACAAAGCACCTGCCGACACCAAACAGCAAATGCCCACATGCTATGTGGGGGGATGAGGTGGGACATCAGGTCTCTGACTTTTAATCAGGGTGTCGCAGGTTCGAGCCCTGCACGGCCTACCATTTGTTTTCCCCCCGCTGGCCCTTATCCCAATGGTAAAGCCTACAAGTCAACCGATGGCAATATCCAGATGGCAAGATGAAGTAACCGCTGGCCTGACTGCTGATGGCGCCAGCTTACCCGTCTGGGGTATAGCGATAGCTCCGGATGCCCCCTACATGCTGTCTGGTCATTGCGAGGAGCACCGGCAGAGCCAAAGCCCCGTGTCCGGCTAGGGGGAAGGGAAGCAATGTCAGCAGGGGTGCGACAGGATCCACAGGCTGTAGGGACATACCTTTAGGTGTGTCCGAAGAATATGGCGAATGTACAGCGGACAGGTTTGAAAACCTGTCCCTACATTTGTTCGGTCTCATTGTAGCCCCTCTTGTGTCATTGCGAGCAAAGCGAAGCAACCTAGCCTCGCCCAATTTCTCAGGCGACCTTGAAAGGTCGCACTACAACTGACAGTGGTTGGCAAGCCCACCACCCTTTGGACAGCGCCTCAGAACGACGCGACGGAAAAGGCAGGGGCAGGTCTTCAGACCTGCCCCTGCGTGCTGCCTCAGTTCGGCGCCGCGAAGCTTTACCAGCCAGGCCTACTAGCCTGCAACTCGTCTCCTTGTCCAGGTTACCCACGCGATTGCCAGTATGACTAGAACTGCGCCCAGAATCCCACCGATGAGCCACAGGTTGGCTCCATACTGCTGCCGGGCGGTCACCTCAAATTCAGCGGTTAGTCGTGCCACTTGCACGCGGTGTTTACCTGCAGTGTCTTCCGTTATGGTGAAGTTCACTGCCTGGCTCGCTCCTGGAGCCAGCGTGATTTGCTTTGTCCCGCTGGCTACGCCGTCGACCCGTATCTCCAGCCTATAGTCGCCGGTTGTGCCACCGCTGTTGGCAACATTAACGCTGGCGGTGATTGCCTGATTCGGAGCGGCCTGGGCTGGATTGACTATCAGGTTGCTTGTGTCGAATTTGGCTGGTGTTGTCCCGGCCAGCTTAGCCAGTACAGCGAAAGTTGTGAAGTGGGTCACCTGGCTGGTCAGGATGTTCGGCACCTCTTCTCCACCGGCCACGTAACCGGCCGTTTCCAAGTCCACCCATTTGCCTACCTGTTCATCATAGTAGGCGATGAGCACTGCCGTGGTATTATCAGGCAGCTTGTCTTGGTCATAACCCAGGACTATCATGCTCTGCGGCGAGATGGTGATAAGAGATGGACGCGAACCATGCCTAGAAGCATAGGCATTGACGTTGTACATGTGGCCGGCTATTGCCGCATTGCTTGGTGGTGGGGGTGAGCCAGCCAGTGTTATTTTGATGAGTCGTGGTACTCTGTTGTTGGCAAGGGTTAGCCTGGTACCCTCTTTGGCCTCCCAGCCGGTCCGGCCCTGAGGGCCGAGCGCCACACAATCCCGGCAGAGCACCCCGTCAAGGGTCATTGTGACCGTGGTTTCATTCCCCAGTACGTTTACCGTTAGTGTGAGGGGGCATGCGCTGGCGGCAAAGTCCACGTTTGGGCTACCAACACCTCCTCCGGCACCGGGCACAACTATGGCTGTGGCGTTGTCAGAGACGGGGTTGTCCACCGGGTAGGTCCCGCGAACGGTAGCGATATTGGTGATAGGGTTGGCAAGGTCTGCAGCTGTCACGGTGTAGTCCTTGGTGACGGTAATACTCTGACCGGGGCCGAGGCTGGTCACGCCGCCCAGGTCGACATTTCCCAGCATGTCGTCGATTAAGGTAAGGTTGTCCGTAGTGACCTGGCTGGTATTAGTGATGACGTAGGTGTAGGTAATGATATCGCCGACATAGGCGAGGCCTCTATCCGGGGTCTTGGTGATGATGATGGAACCCCGTTTCTGATTGGTGAAGGTTACCGTGACCGATTCACCCGGGTCAAGGTCTATGGTGGCCTTGGCCGCACTCAGATCAACGGAGGACCCACCGTCCGGGTCGACTATGACGATGCTCTTAAGCAGCCAGTCTGCGGGAATCAACTCGGTGACATTATAGGTGCCGGAATCTAGCCCCGTGAATTCTATGTAGTTGTCAAGGACGTTGTCATCGTCTAGTTCGAAGGGTCCAAGCTCGGGGCTGGTGAACTGGAACTTCTGGTAGTCATCCGGCACAGCATCCTTGACTATTCTGATAGAGCTCTCTTGTCGGGTATTGGTGAAGGTAACGGTGGCATTCTCGCCTGGTGAGAGGTCGAAGCTGACGCTGTTGGTGCCGGACTCGCCTCCTGGGGCCACGCTAACCGAGGGAGTATAGCCAGTCTTGGTGGTCTCAGTGATGGTGTAGTTGCCGTCACCCTGGTTGGTGAAGGTCTTACTGCCGCCGCCGGGCGGGAGCTGGAAGGCTCCCAGGTCGCCGGCGAAGGTCCAGTTATCTGAAGGAGCGGT
>CAZTRR010000015.1:0-26258 GCA_964616785.1 uncultured Dehalococcoidales bacterium | reverse complement strand
GATTGCGCTGGACCCGCAGTTTGCCATGGCCTACGTTAATCGGGCGCATGCCCACTTGTCCAAGTGGGACCTCCTGAGGGCCATTGCGGATTGTGATAAGGCGATAGAACTCGACCCGCAGCTTGCCCTGGCCTACAACAACCGGGGACATGCCTACCGCAATAGAGGCGAGTATGACACGGCCATTGCTGACTTTAGCAGGGCGATAGAGCTAGACCCGAACTTCGCCAAGGCCTATTTCAACAGAGCCTATGCCTACCACAAGAAGGGCGGCAACATACCCAAGGCAGCAAGCGACCTGGAGAGGTGCATAGAGATATCAACCGACCCCGGACTTACCAAGGCAGCGCACCAGCTGCTTGAAAGGCTCTAGAAACAACCTCTGCGGACCCCGTGAGGATGTCGTCGGTCTATCCCATTTCGCCCCAGTTCTTGCCCATCTTGATGTCTATCTTCAGCGGCACACTGAGCTTTATGGCCTGGGGCATTATTTCGGTGACCAGCTTTCTCATCTCCTCTACTTCATCGGGAGGCACCTCGAAGACAAGCTCGTCGTGGACCTGTAGAATCATCTTGCTTTTCAGGCCTCGTTTCTCCATCTCGCGGTGAAGGTCGACCGTGGCGATTTTGATGATGTCAGCGGAGGTGCCCTGCACCGGCATGTTTATCGCCATCCTCTCGGCGGCTTCACTAATCTGGCGATTTGTCGACTTGATTTCAGGGATGTAGCGTCGCCTGTGCATGACTGTCTCCACATATCCTACATCGTGGGTTTGCCTCTTGGTGTTTTCAATATAGTCTTTGACTTTGGGGTATTTGTCGAAATAGGATGAGATGAACTGCGCAGCTTCCTCGCGGCTGAAATCGGTGGCTTGCTTCAGGCCGTAGTCGCTCATGCCGTAGATAACGCCGAAATTGACCGTCTTGGCTACTCGACGCATATCCGAGGTCACCTCGCCGGGAGGCACATTGAAGACGCGGGAAGCGGTGGAGGTGTGGACATCTTCATCTCTGAGGAAAGTGGCAATGAGCTCCGGGTCCTGGGAGATGTGCGCCAATGCCCTGAGGTCGATCTGGGAGTAGTCAGCGGACAGAAGATACCATCCCGGCTGAGCGATGATGCCTTGCCTTACTCTTGCGCCGAGCTCTCCCCTTACCGGGATGTTTTGCAGGTTCGGCTCGCTGGAGGAAAGCCGGCCGGTGGTCGTCCCCGTCTGGTTGAAGCTGCTGTGGACTCTGCCTGTTTTGGGGTTGACTAAGGCAGGAAGAGCATCGGTGTACGTTGACTTCAGCTTGGCCAGTTGCCGGTATTGCAAGACGAGCTCAATTGCCGGGTGAGTTCCTCTTAACTCTTCGAGCGCTGAGGCATCCGTGGAATACCCGCTTTTTGTCTTGCGTGACCTGGGGAGGTTCAGTTCCTCGTAGAGAACCCTGGACAGTTGCTGGGAGGAGTTAATATTGAACCTGTAGCCGATGCTGTTGTAAATCTCAACTTCAAGCCTCAGCATCTCCTTTCCCAGACTGTGGGACATGTCTCGCAGTAGTCCGGTATCCAGCGCGACCCCGTTTCTTTCCATAGCTACCAGCACCGGGACGAGGGGCATCTCTATTTCACTGAAAAGTCGCCACAGTCCCTCCTGGTGTAGTTCCGTTTCGAGGACGTGTTTCAGCCTTAGAGTGATATCGGCATCGGCGCAAGCATAATCAGCAGCCCGTTCTATCTCGACCATTGCCATGGAGGTCTGCTTGGCTCCTTTACCGATTAGATCAGTGATAGGCGTCATCTCGACGTTTAGCCTGTTGAAAGCGAGCGCTTTGAGTCCCAGCGCTTTCTCGCCCAGCAGGTAGGCAGCGAGCATGGTATCAAAGGCCAGGTTTTGGAGCCTTATTCCGTATTCCGCCAGCACTGTCATGTCAAACTTGCCGTTCTGGGCAATCTTGGCTGTTCTTGTGTCTTCGAGCAGGGGCTTAAGCTTGGCGATAACCTGAGGCATTGGCAGCTGGATCGTTTGGCTCAAAGCTCGGTGTCCTACCGGTATGTAAGAAGCTTCAGCCGGTGTTGATGACAGGGAAATGCCGACAAGGTCCGTGGCCACAGCTTCTTTGCTGGAGGTTTCTAAGTCGACGGTGAACTCCTTCGTTTCTGCCAACCGGGCGACAAGCTTGTCCAGGTCTTGGTCAGTGCTGACTATACGGTAGTCTCTGGTGGACATGACCTGGCTGCGAGCTACGGTTGGTGTCCCTTCCAGGGATTGTGGCAGTCTGGACAGCAATTTAGCGAACCCCAGCTCGTGAAAAAGCTCGACTACCTGACTTCGGTCATAGGCGCTCACCTGGCAAGCATCCAAGTCCAAAGTCACGGGTACATCGGTGACTATTGTCACCAATTCTTTGTTTCGCAGGACCTGAGCTTTGTGCTCATCAAGCAAGGCTCGCAGTCTGTCAGGAGTTACGTCGTCAATGTGGGCGTAGATTCCCTCAAGACTGCCGAATTGCCGAAGCAATTTGGCTGCCGTCTTGTCACCGATACCGGGGATGCCTGGGATATTATCCGAGGGATCGCCGGCCAGCGCTTTGAGGTCGACGAGCTGTTGTGGAGTTATGCCATATTTGTCCTGGACCGCCGCCTCATCATAGATTACCGTGTCACTAAAGGTTCGCCTCGGTGCCAGCACTCTTGTCCTGGGGGAGACCATCTGGAGGATATCATTATCGCCAGTAACAATGATGGTGTCTATGCCTTCCTGTCTAGCCTGGCAGCTCAGAGTACCCAGGATGTCATCGGCTTCATAGCCGTCGATTTCGAACAGGGGAACACGAAACGCGTCGACCAGCTGATGGACTCGCTCTATTTGACCCACCAATTCCTGGGGGGTTTCGGGGCGCTGAGCCTTGTAATCCTCGAATTTCTGGTGCCTGAAGGTCGGCGTTGGGCGGTCGAAGGCGACTGCCCAGTGCGTTGGCCTGACTTCGTTCAGCACCCTCAGCAGAGTGGCGGCAAAGCCCTGAACGGCATTGACCATTTCCCCGGTCTTGGATACCGTCAGCGGGGGCACGGCATGGAAAGCGCGGTGCACCAGAGCATTCGCGTCGAAAAGGAGCAGCAGCGGCTTGTTTTGGCCCATGGCCTCTGGCTCGTGTCCTCGCAGCAGTGATAGGATTCAAATTCATTATATACCAAGTTGACAGGCATGGTATACTGATGCCTTCTCACAGGGGGGGTAAGATGAACACAAGGGATTTGCTTTCCGGGAAGGTATTGGCTCTTGTCTTCGAGAAACCTTCCTTGGGTACACGAGTCAGTTTTCAACCATGGGGAAGAGGTTGCGGTTGGGCTCGTGGATAGTGCGTGCTCAGTGGTATACGACCAGGCTGAAAACCGACTTCACCTGCAAAAGGCGCCGCTGGCCGAGGTGTTTCAGCAAACTGGACGGTGGGGGTATTGGATGGTATTCTTAAGGTGAGCGGGTCCACCCGTGGGGTTGTTATCCGCTAAGAGTGAGTGGACTATGAAGCCTGTTGTGGCCATAGTTGGCAGGGCCAATGTTGGCAAGTCGACGTTGTTCAATCGCCTGATAGGTGGGTCGGTAGCTATCGTTGAAGACCTGCCGGGGACAACACGCGACCGCGTCTTTGGTGATACTTCCTGGGAAGGGCAGGGGGTGACCTTGGTTGATACCGGCGGTCTGGAGACAAGTCCGGGCTCTTCCCTGGCCCAGAAGGTGAAAGACCAAGTGGAGGCTGCCATCACTGAAGCTGATGTTATTGTCTTTCTGGTGGATGTGCGTGATGGAGTCATTGCTGCTGACCGGGAGATAGCTGAGCGGCTGCGCGGTTGTAACAAGCCGGTAGTCTTGGCAGTCAATAAGGTAGACAACGCCAGATTGGAGAGCCAGATAGCCGATTTCTACCAGCTAGGTATCGGTGATCCAGTGCCTGTCAGTGCTCATCACGGCCGGGGTATGGATGGTCTCGGGCACAGGGTGACTTCGGTTCTTCCCCAGCCTTCACCAACTGCTGTTGAGTCGGAAGGCCCTAAATTAGCCATTGTGGGGCGACCCAATGTCGGCAAGTCGATGTTGCTGAATGCCATTGTAGGTGGGGAAAGAGCCATTGTCGACGAGGTCCCGGGGACAACGCGGGATGCTGTCGATACTGTTTTTGATTATGGTGGTCAGGAGGTGTTGTTGATTGATACGGCCGGCGTGAGGCGGCGTGGGCGTGTTGGCGTTGGAGTGGAGTATTACGGTCTTATTCGAGCTTTGCGCGCCATCAATCGCTGCGACGTTGCCCTGTTGGTTACAGACGCCACTGAATTCATCACCGCTCAGGATGTCCACATTGCCGGCTATGTCAAGCAGGCTTGCAAGGGCATGGTGTTGCTGGTCAACAAGTGGGATCTTGTTTCGGGACAGCCGAAGGAAGGATATGCTCAACAATTTGAGCAGCGGCTGAAGTTCATATCTCACGCGCCTCTTCTGTATGTTTCGGCTAAATTTGGGCAGGGTCTGGATGGGATAATACCCAAGGCTCTGGACGTGTGGCAGGAAAGACAGAAGCAGTTACCTGCACCTGTAGTTGATTGGCTCATCAAAGAGGCATTCGAAGCTCATGCACCGCCGCGAAAGGGCCTCAGACAACTGCGAGTCGTCAGAGCTTATCAGGCCGGGACTAATCCCCCCAGTTTTGCCTTCCTGGTTAATGACCCGGGGCTGGTGCACTTCTCTTACCAGCGCTATTTGGAGAACAGACTCCGCCAGACCTTCGGTTTTTCCGGCACCTCCTTGCGGCTTTTCTTCAGGAAAGCGTCGTCGAGAAAACGCGCACGGGCAGGGGGCAAGAAAGCGTGATACTAGGGAAATTCGTTGTGACTGCGGCTATTGCCTATCTTCTTGGGGCGATTCCTTTTGCTTTGATTGTCAGCAAGCGGATGGCCGGGGTCGATATCTCCAAGCATGGCAGTGGTAACATCGGCGGTACCAACGTGCTGCGTGTTGTGGGCAAGAAGGCTGGAGTCATAGCCATAGTTCTTGACGTAAGCAAGGCCGTTGTGGCAGTGACGCTGGCCAGACTGGTTATAGGTGACAGCGTGCTGCTGGTGGCTGGTTTTCCTTTCAACTGGCAGGTTGGTCAGGTCATAGCTGCTCTGATGGTGATGGTTGGGCACGACTGGTCAGTGTATGTCGGGTTCCGTGGGGGCAAGGGCGTGGCAGCTTACTATGGTAGCTGGCTCGCTATGTGTCCAGGCGCGGCCTTATTCGGTGGTGTGATTATCCTCTTTACCATTTTGGTGACCAAGTACATGTCAATGGGCTCTATGCTTGGGGCCTTGGGCATCCTGTGTCTGTTCATGGTCGTCACTGTAGTGGCTGAGTTTGACGTTGTATACAGCGTCTACCTGGTTTACAGCCTGGTAACGGCTGGCTTGATTGTCTACCAACACCGTAGCAATATCGGTCGGCTGCGTAGCGGCACCGAGCTCCGGCTTGGTGCGCCACACGAGAGAGTGGACCCGTAACCGGCGTTGCACCGTTTCCACTATGGCTGAAGTTGCTGTTATTGGTGCTACCACCTGGGGCAGAACCCTGGCCGGATTGTTGGCGAACAAGGGAGTAGCGGTCAGCATCTGGACCAGAACCGAGGCCCGGGCTGCGGAGCTAAGGCGGGAGCAGCAAGACCGGTTATCGAAGGCCGACTTGCCTGACTGTCTTTCCTTTACCAATAACGTGGATGAAGCATTGCGTTTGGCCGAGTTTGCCATCTTGGCAGTGCCGGCTCAGACGATGCGGCAGAATATGAGGACGATTGCGGACCATTTGACCGCCTCCACGATACTGGTGAGTGTGGCCAAGGGATTGGAGGCGGAGACCGGCAAGAGAATGTCTCAAGTGATAACGGAGGAGGTCGCCTCTGGATCGATGGACAGAGTGTGCGTCCTTTCCGGCCCTAATCTGTCCAAGGAGATTAACGAAGGTTTGCCGGCTACATCGGTGGTAGCTGGTAACGATATCCGTGTAGCCGAAAAGAGTCAAAGATTGCTCGATTCCCCCAACTTCTCTGTCTTCACGAGTGATGATGTTGTCGGCGTCGAGCTCTGCGGTGCGCTAAAGAACGTCATTGCTTTGGGGGCCGGGGTGCTTGATGGATTGAGCTTGGGTAATAATGCGAAGGCTGCCTTTGTCACCATTGGCTGGGGCGAAGTTGTATCGTTGGCAGCGGCACTGGGAGCTAAGGTCGCTACCTTTTATGGACTGGCTGGCTTGGGCGACCTGATAGCCACAGGTACCAGCCCACTGAGCCGTAACCACTATGTAGGTTGTGAGTTGGGTAAAGGGCGTTCTTTGGGGGAGATTACTGCGTCCATGTCTGGTATTGCAGAAGGGATTGACACAGCTATGGGTGCGCACCGTCTGGCAGCGGAAGTCGGTGTGGAGATGCCAGTCATGGACCTCATTTACGGGGTATTGTTTGAATCGGTGCCGCCGGTCGAGCTATCAATTCGGCTTAGGAACGGGTTAAGACTTGACTCTGCAACCTAATCGTCCCCGAATACGCTCTTGATCCTGTCTACTATTCCGTGGTCTTCACCTCCGGGCATTTCGGCTTCGGGGAGTGTCTCCGCCAATTCCTGGAAAAGTCGCTGTTGGTTGTGATTTAAAGATCGTGGAGTCACCACGCGAATAATAACCAGTTGGTCTCCCCGGCTCTTGCCATCAAGTCGAGGTACCCCTTTGCCCTTAATGCGGAACACCTTGTTATTCTGGGTACCCGGGGGTATCTTTAATGTTGTTTTGCCATCCACGGTTGGTACTTCCACGCTGTTTCCGAGGGCAGCTTGAGCGAAATTGACGGGCAACTCGTATAGGATGTCAGTACCTCTGCGGACAAAGAAGTCATGGGGCGTTATGGAGAAAGTGATATAGACATCGCCGGGCGAGCCGCCGTATATACCAGCTTCCCCCTCACCCCTGAGGCGCATTGAGTGGCTTTCATCTACGCCCGGGGGAACAGTGACCGTGAGCTTGCGCTTTGCCTTTTCCCTGCCGCTGCCTTTGCACTCGGGGCAGGGGTGGGTAATGACTGTGCCTTCGCCATGACAGCGTGGGCAGGCAGCGGTGTGGACGAAACGCCCAAAGAGGCTTTGCTGGATTCGGCGTACCTCACCGTTGCCGTCGCAGTCAGGGCATCGTTCGGGGTTTGTCCCTGGTCTACTGCCGACGCCGCGGCACGCAGAGCAGTTTTCCACCCGGGATATCTCGACTTGCTTACCTGTGCCGAAAACCGCTTCCTCGAAGGAAAGGCTGAGCCTGACTTGCAGGTCCACCCCTTTTTGGGGAGCGCGACGTCGAGCTCTGGTGGTCGTGCCACCGAAGAAAGCGTCGAAGATATCACCTAGGCCGCCGAAACTGAAGTCTTCAAAGCCAGACAGGCCCGAGGTAGCCACCCGACCATAGCGATCATAGGAAGCTCGCTTTTCAGCGTCAGACAGGACTTCATAGGCCTCGTTGATCTCCTTGAACCTCTCTTCGGCGCCGGCCTTCTCATTGTGGTCAGGGTGATATTGGAAAGCTAGCCTCCGGAACGCTTTCTTGATTTGCTCATCACTGGCGTTTCTTGGCACTCCCAGTGTTTCGTAGTAGTCTCGATTGGCTGGCATGACTTATTAACCTCAACTCTTCAGTATACCCAAGAATCCGGTCTTCTAGCAAATCCTGCGTACGTCGAACGCCAAAGCCCGGGAGTTTGTCTGGTGGATCAGCGTGGTGTATGATTGATTGGCAAATGAAGGAAAAGATCAGGCAAGCTCTATCTTCACATCGCAAGGAGAAGATAAGCGACAAGAGTCTGACCAAGGCCGCAGTTCTGGTACCGCTTTTCTTCAGGGGAGGAGAGTATCACATCCTGTTTACCCGTAGAAGCAGTCAGGTAGCTCATCACAAGGGGCAGATTTCCTTTCCCGGCGGCGCGCACAGTGAAGGTGACCACGGTCTTCTGGATACGGCTCTCAGGGAGAGTTGGGAGGAAATCGGTTTGGAAACCAGGGATGTCGAGATTCTAGGGGAACTCGATGATACTCCTACGGTAAGTTCGGGCTTCGTTATCTCCCCGTTTGTAGCCTTTATTCCTTATCCTTATGAATTCAAAGTGAGCGACTACGAGATTGACGAAATCTTCCATGTACCCGTTTCGGCTTTGCTCCATGAGGCTAAGGTCACACGGGAATCGAGGGTTCTCCTGGGTGAAGTGGTCACCGCCTATTCCTACGAATACGAGGGGCGGGTCATTTGGGGGGCTACGGCGTGGATTGTGCGACAGCTCTTGGAGGTCTGGCAATCCATGAGTGGAGCTCAGTGATGCGCTATTAACTCTTGGTTTCTGCCTTCTTGCTTTCAGTAATCTGCTTTGCCTTGACCTCGACAACCTTTGGCCTGGCCTCTTCGGCTTTCGGTATAGTCAACGTGAGTACGCCGCTCTCCAGGTTTGCGTCGGCCTTGTCTGTGTTAAGGCCGGCAGGTAAGACCAGGCTGCGGGCAAAAGCGCCGTAGTGGCATTCCTTGCGCAGGTAATTCCCCTGCTTGTCTTCGTGTTCTACCTTCGTCTCACCCTTGATGCTTAGGGTGTTGTTGGCGATGTTGATGTCGAGCTGCTCGGGCTTGACGCCCGGCAACGGTGTCTTGACTACGACTTCGTCCGTGGTCTCATACACGTCGACGGCTGGAGCAAGGCCTTCGTCAAACACCGGGGCCAGGCGGAAGGGCCTTCCTGGACCGTCTTCAAATAGCCTGTCCATAGCTTGCCTCAAGCTCATCAGCTCGTGAAAGGGTTGAAAACGTATCAAGTTCATAGTCTCACCTCCCTTACTATTGTTTTGAGCTCCACTCACACATAATTATAAGCTAAGCTAACATATTTGTCAATGGTTGCTGAGGTGTGCGTATTAACATATCTAAGGCAGAGGCTTGACATAGCTTAGGAGATTGCCTATAATAACAGAGATTAAGGAAAGGCTATGCCAGGGAAAGACTACTACAAGATTCTGGGAGTGAGCCGTAGTGCCACTGAGAAGGAGGTAAAGCAGGCTTATCGCCGGCTTGCCCGCAAATACCATCCTGATGTTAACCCTGGGGACACGTCGGCTGAAGCCAGGTTTAAGGAGATAAATGAGGCTCATGACGTGCTCTCTGACCAAAAAAAACGGCGGAAATATGACCGCTTTGGAGACCGGTGGGAGCAAGCCGAACAGTTTAGCGAAGCGGGTCCAGGGTCTCAACGGGGTTTTCGCCGGGGTGGCACGTATACTACCTCTGACTTTGGTGATTTTGGCGGTGTCTTTGACAGTATGTTTCGAGGTTTCGAAACGGGGGCTGGGACAGGTCGCCGCTCTGCCGTGACCAAAGGAGTGGAGCATCCCATTGAGGTGACCTTGGAGGAAGCCTATCACGGTACAAAGCGTGTCTTACAGGTCTGGGGTGAAGAACCTTGCTCTGTGTGTGGTGGGCGTGGGAATGTTCGGGAAGGGGTTCGAAGCAAACCATGCGCTGCCTGTGGTGGCTATGGGAGGGGAATGAAACCGAGGCGCCTTGAAGTCAAGGTTCCGCCAGGGGTGAGAAATGGCTCAAAGGTTCGCGTCGCTGGCCAAGGCGGTGCCGGTCATGACGGCGTGAAAGGCGACCTCTATCTGGTAGTGAAAATACTGCCGCACAAGCTCTTTGAACGCAAAGGGGATGACGTCTATGTTGAGGCTGCGGTACCTTTGGTCACTGCTATTCTGGGCGGCGAGGTGAAAGTGCCAACGCTCAAGGGTAACCTGGCTCTTAGGATCCCGGCGGAGACCCAGAACGGCAAGGTGTTTCGTTTGGCAAGACAGGGTATGCCGCATCTGGGCGATTCTTCGCGAGGTGACTTGTTTGCTAAGGTGAAGGTGGCGCTACCAACGAAGTTGACTCAGCAGGAGAGACAGTTGTTTGAGCAGTTGAAGGTCTCTCGTCCTAACTGAGTGTTGATGTGAAGCTGTCGAGGTGATAAGATAGGATGACTTCGCGGGATTCGGAACCCAGATATGTCATAAGCGTGGCGGCTAGAATAGTCGGCATTGAGATTCATACGTTGCGCTACTATGAAAGACTTGGTTTGGTGCAGCCATATCGTTCTCAAGGAAATATTCGTTACTATTCTGAGGGCGATATCGAGCGTTTACGTCATATCAAGACCTTGATGAATGACCTGGGGATTAATCTGGCTGGGGTGGAGGTAGTAATGCGTATGGCAGCGAGAATGGCACAGATGCAGCGCCAGATTCAGGAAATGGAGACTGAGATTGACCGTCTCAGAGAGGATAACACAGGAGCGAAACAAGCTTGAAGAAAGGAGTTGAAAATGGCTAAAGCAAAGACGGAGCTTGAGCCCGCGAAGTGGCAAATTACAGCGACCACTATCCATTGTGACTTCGTCGACGATTTCGTCACCATTATGGTCAATAAGGATTGGTCGACGAGGTGTGCGTGGTATGGCCGGCACAAGCAGAAGGCACTTGAGGACAAGAAACGGAAGTTCGCTAAGGAAATCAGACTGAAGATAGAGAAGTGTGCGGGCCCGGAGTGTTCCCACGTTGCCGACTACCGGGACAAGCTCACTAAGGAGGAGTCTGGCAGCAAATAGGGGAGGCTTATGAGACCGGAGAGATTTACCGAGCAGGCACGGGAGACGTTGGCTGCTTCGCAGGAGCTTGTGCGCCGCTACGGGCATACCCAGTGGGATGTGGAACACATACTGATGGCTTTGCTGGAGCAGGAGAGCGGCTTGACTTCAGATATACTGGAGAAGTTGGGTGTCGACGTGGCGGCGGTGAAAGGGCGAGTCGGAGCCAGTCTTGAGGGTGCTCCGAAGGCGGCTTATGAAGCAGGGCAGATATACGCTACCCCTCGAATTGCGCGGCTTCTGGAAAGCGCGGAACGAGAGGCTGACCGGCTTAAGGATGAGTTCATCGGGGCTGAGCACCTGTTGGTTGCTATTGCTGGTGAGGGTCAAGGCGATGCGGTCACAATCCTCAATGAATTCGGCGTCGACCAGGAGAAGATTTACCAGGCGCTTCAAGACATTCGTGGCGGTCACCGGGTCGAGGATCCAAGGGCTGAGAGCAAGTATCGGTCTCTGAAGAAATACGGGCGTGACCTCACCGAGCTGGCACGTGCCGGAAAACTCGACCCTGTGATTGGGCGCGATGATGAGATAAAACGCGTGATGCAGATATTGACCCGGCGCACCAAGAATAACCCGGTAGTTATCGGCGAGGCTGGCGTTGGCAAGACGGCTATTGCCGAGGGCTTGGCCCAGAAGATCACAGCGGGTGATGTGCCTGATTCTCTCAAGGAGAAGAGGGTGGTTGCGCTGGATATGGCTTCCCTGGTTGCCGGGAGCAAATTTCGAGGTGAATTTGAGGAGAGGTTGAAGGCGGTGATGGACGAGATTCGCCAGGCCAGCGGTGAGATTATCTTGTTTATTGATGAGATGCACACAGTAGTCGGTGCTGGAGGTGCGGAAGGGGCGATTGACGCCAGCAACATGTTGAAACCAGCGCTGGCTCGGGGTGAGCTCCAGTGTGTTGGGGCGACTACCCTGGACGAGTATCGGCAGCATATTGAGAAGGACAAGGCGCTGGAACGGCGACTGCAGCCCGTGTTTATCGGCGAGCCCAGTGTTGAGTCGACCATAGAGATGTTGCGCGCGCTGCGCCCCAGGTACGAAGCCCACCACAAGATAAGAATCGATGATTCTGCTCTGGAAGCGGCTGCGCGACTGAGCCAGCGCTATGTCTCCGACAGGTTTCTGCCGGACAAAGCGATCGACCTGATCGACGAGGCGGCCAGTAAGCTGCGTATTGATGAGGAAAGCAAACCACCCAATATCAGAGCGCTGGATGAACAGATAAAACATCTGGAAGAGGAAGAGGAGGCGGCTTCTCAACGGGGGGATTTCCAGCACGCAGCCGAGCTAAGGTCGCAAAGGCTGCAGCTGGAGCCGGAACGTGACCAGGCCGAAGGCGAGTGGCGCAAGGAGAAAAGAATCGACAGTGTAGTGGACGAGGAGGACATAGCTGAGTTGATTTCGAAGTGGACGGGTATTCCGGTTTCCCGGATGCTGGAGGGTGAAGCGGAGAAGCTGCTTCACATGGAGGAGAGGCTACATGAGAGAATTGTGAATCAAGAAGAGGCGGTTTCAGCCATCTCTGAGGCTATCAGGCGGGGGCGGGCTGGACTTAAAGACCCGAGGCGACCGATCGGTAGCTTCATCTTCTTGGGCCCGACCGGCGTCGGCAAGACGGAAGTAGCACGAACTCTGGCTCAGTTCCTCTTCGATGATGAAGATGCCATGGTGCGGCTGGACATGTCGGAGTATATGGAGAAACACACGGTATCGCGGCTTATCGGAGCCCCGCCTGGATACGTGGGTTATGAAGAGGCGGGTCAACTGACCGAAGCAGTGCGCCGCCGCCCGTTTCGGGTCATTCTTCTTGATGAGCTTGAGAAGGCACACCCCGACGTTTTCAATGTCTTGCTTCAGATAATGGAGGATGGCAGGCTGACTGATGGCCACGGCAGAACGGTTCACTTCGAGAATACGGTGGTCATCATGACCAGCAACCTGGGGACGCAGGAATTCCAGCGCCAAGCCATTGGTTTTTCGCGCCAGGAGAAAGGCGAGCAACAGCGGCTGAAAAGCACGATAGAGAGTGCTTTGAAACAGACTTTCCGCCCTGAGTTCCTGAACAGGATAGACGACATCATCATCTTTCAGCCGTTGACAGAGGAGCACTTAAAGAGGATTGTCGACCTCCTCGTCTTGGAGGTCGAGAAGCGGCTGGCTGATCGCAATATCGAGTTGGAGTTGGGCGACGAGGCGAAATCCTGGTTGCTCAGAGAGGGTTATGAGCCCGCCTATGGAGCTCGTCCGCTGCGCCGGGCAATTCAACGGTATGTAGAGAATCCCCTGTCCAGCCGGATATTGAGCGGCGAGTTCAAGGACGGAGACCGCGTGGTTGTTGGTGTTGATGGCGATGCCCTAACCTTTCGCACCAAGAGAAAGGCCACCAAGGTAGCCACCTAAATGGGACATTCCTCTGTAGACGCCACGGCAGGCGCAGCTGAAGAGGTTAAGCAAGGTTGGTCTAGAAAGGACATTCTAGTATCCGTCCTGTCGCTGGTGGTTGTTAGCCTTCTTTGCTTTGCCGCTGTTTACTTCAGAGATTACCTGCTGGATACGGATTTCATAGCGCGCTACGGCCTTCTGGGTGTGCTCATTACCGCCTTCATCGCCGGAAGTACTGTAAGTGTCCTGGCGATACCCGTTCCCTATTGGCTTCTGGTGTTTACCCTCCCTTCCGTCCTCGCGCCCCAATGGGGGATAGCAGCCCCGATATCCGTAGGCTTGGTCTCAGGGTTCGGTGCCGGCGTGGGCCAATCGCTCACCTTCATGATTGGTTGGGGGGGCAGGGACCTGTCTGAGAAACTCGCTTCCAAGTTGAGTAAAGGGCTGTATGTCAAGGCGATGCATTGGGCGCAGCGACACGGTTCGCTGGCCGTCTTTGCTATGTCGGCGGTACTGAATCCTTTCCATCTACCCATGACTCTTGCTATGGCGTCCCTCCGTTTTTCTGGCTGGAAATTCGTCCTTTTCTCTTTGCTGGGTAATATAGTGAAAAGCTTAGGTATAGCATTCTGTGGTTATTTTGGGTTGACTTCATTATTGCATGTGTTAGGAATGTAGAGAGGAACGCAATCGAATGCCGCACATCGCCTTGTTCTCGATCTTAGGGGTACTCCTTGGTGTGGGAGGCTGGCAGGTGGTGGTCTGGCTAGGTGAGACTCGGCATAAGTTCAGGAAATATAGGGCTGCCGTTGCCTGCGCGCGAAAGGCGGGCAAGCCGCTGCTTGTGGCCGGGGGCCCCTGGGGCACCAAGGGGATTCGTCAGCGGCTGAGGATACCCGCGCACGGTAATGGTGATGTTTGTCTCGATGTTGATCCGTCTGCTTTTCAGGGGCACCCTTGTGGGGTAATCGGCGACGTCACTCAAATCCCGTTCGCAGACAAGAGCTTTGGGGCTGCCTTCGCCAGTCACTTGGTGGAGCACTTGCCAACTACTAGCCACGCTAGAGGCGCTCTGGCGGAACTTAACAGGGTGGCAGAGGCTGTTTTTGTTGTCTACCCTTCCAGGCAGTCTATCGCGGCCTCGGCTAAACGAGAGCACCACCTCTGGGTCTGGCAGAAGGGCAAGGTCACATACATCGAGCAGAGGGGTAACTCGGAAGGCAAGAAGAGGGAAGAGTATCCCTGATTGGGGTGGTTGAGCGAAATGCCTTCGTTGATGGAGGTACCCCGCTGAAGGCGGAAAGCACCGGGGGACAGCTAGAGATGACGAGTTCGGGTCTGGCTTTGCGGGAGGAAGCCCATCACCTGGCTCAGCGTTTCTTCGGGAATGAGGAGGCAGGTAGTGAATTCGTTGACCAGCTTCTGGATATCTGCACCAGAGTGCAAGGCAAGGACTTCCTTATTATTCATAACCCTGGTGGTTGGGGGCAATCACAATTTGACCGCTGCCTGGAGTGGGAGAAGAGCATAGTAGTCGGAATCAGCACCACCATAAGAGAGATGGGGTACAATTCAGTACTAATTCAGTACTTCCGGACTCGTGACGCTCGCTGGGAGCGAATGCGGGACCTGAAAGAGCAGTTTCGCTTCTTTGCCTTCAAGTCAACGGTGATGGCGGCCGGTCTGGAATTCGTCATCAGGCATATCAATGCCCTCAGGGTGATATTGATAGGGGTAAGTCAGGGAGCTGCCTTCAGCAATGCAGTTATGCAGAAGCTAGGCCGACCTTGTCAGGTCTACAGTGTCGAATTGGGGTTCCCTTTCCAGTACAGACGCTGGGGGAGAGTCACCGAGAGAACGCTAGCGATAGATAGCAACGGGGTTATACCTGATGCGTTGGCACATGGGAGTCTGAGGATTGGAATTGGCGTCCTTATGGCTGCTCCCTTCAAGTGGGCGTGGTATCGCCTCAGGAATAAGCCGGTCAACTTCGCCCATTGCGTTAGTGCTCCGGGCCATGAGTATGATTGGGGTAATGCTGGCATTCAGCGGCGAATCACTGATTTCCTTGAGGCCAATTTTGCTGCTGATGCGCCGAACAGGGGACCGGGTGAAGCCCCGGCATGACCGTCTTTGTCTTTTCAGTCACGCCCTTGCCTTTCGACTTGGCCGGGATGGCAGCCGTTGCCTAGAACCCGGGGGTAGAAGATCGTGCTGCCCTATCTTCGGTAGTCTTCCCTTTTCCATACGGAGATGAATGGAGGTGTAAATCTGAACCATGGATAAACAAAAAAGCTGGCGAGTGGCTCTTTTCCTGTCTATCTTCCTCGGGTTCTTTGGAGTTGACCGATTCTACATCGGCAGGACGCGCTCAGCGATTGTCAAGATGGTTACCCTTGGAATGCTCGGCGTCTGGTGGCTCAGTGATATCATTCTTATTGCCAGTGACTACCGCAAAGATGCCAAAGGTCAGCCTCTGAGGCACTAAGAGGGCTCGATTGAGGAAATCCGCGGCCGCAGCAGCGTTGAGCTCGTTCAGGTAGATGGGTGACACTTATTCAGAATCTGTCATGCTTGTTTCCACGTCATTGCGAGCCCTTCGCCCCTTGTCATTCTGAGCGGAGCGAAGAATCTGAGGTGCGGCTCAGGGTGAACTCCGCGAAGCAATCTCATTTTCACCTTTCCACCTGGATTGCTTTGTCGCTGACGCTCCTCGCAATGACAAAGGAGGTAGACAGAAAGGGCAAATGTAGGGACAGGTCTTCAGACCTGTCCGAAGCGGACAGACCTAAAGGTCTATCCCTACGACCTTGAAAGAAAAGGGATGTGTCACTAATGTAGTGGACGAGTACAAGTGTTTGAGTTTCAGGAGCCTTTTTGCTACACTGGCGGATGGGGCTGTAGCTCAATCGGGAGAGCGTCTGACTGGCAGTCAGAAGGTAGTGGGTTCGAATCCCATCAGCTCCACCAGTAAACCTCAGGAAGCTAAACCGTCCTCAACGTACCTTTCTATTAGCCAGAATTCCAATACGCAGTTAGCTATCATCTTAGACCGTTTGATTGAAGGTTTTCTACTATCTTGTAGAGTTGAGAACAAATGTCCAAAGACATTATCGTTCTACAAGAATAACCTCGATAAATTCCAGTGGTACTTGCGCAAGTTCGGTATTGAAGCTATTGATGCCACTACCATTCGAAGCTTCCTGGTATATGTAAAAGATACAGCCAGCAGATGGGATAGCAATAATGCCAGGGCCAATAGACTGGTATCTCCTACCACGGTACGAAGCTATTACGTTAGCCTATCAGCCTTATTCAACTGGGCTTTGCGAGAGGAACTCATTGAAACCAATCCTATGGCTACCGTTAAGAAACCAAAATTGCCATCTAAGACGGTGAAAGGCTTGCAACCGGAGGTACTACAGCAATTACTAAACTCCGTTACCGGTAGAGAGCTGCAAGACCTACGAAACAGGGCTATGCTTCTTATATTCCTCGACACTGGCTTGAGGCTATCCGAGTTAGCTAATCTCACTACGTCAGATATTGACCTTGAAAGAGGCATTATTAAAGCCATCGGCAAAGGCAATAAAGAGAGGTTCGTAAGAATCGGAATAAAGACTCAGAAGGCTTTATGGAGCTATCTAGCCCATAGACCAGAGAATACGGAGTATGTTTGGCTCGGTAGAGACAACAATAAAATGGCTACTGATAGCATTGCCCAGATGATCAGGAATCTAGGCAAGAAGAATGGCATGAGACTCTCACCTCATAGGTTAAGGCATAGTTTTGCCATAAGTTTCCTGCGTAATGGCGCTAATCGGTTTGAGCTACAGATAGCGTTAGGACATACTACGTTGGAAATGACCAGGAGATATACGCAGGCACTGGGATTTGATGATGTGTTTAAGAGGCATGTGTTGGCCAGTCCGGTGGACAACATCAAAGCATAGATTCTTTGCAGATGGAATGGTCGTTGGGGGGGTAGGTCAAGGTCAGTTACCTTTCAGGACAGTATGAGATTCTATAAAGCTACACTAGGTCAGTGAGGTTTGAGGATAGCCTGAGGCATTAACGGTTCCTCTCCCATATATTCCGAACAACCAAACCGATTATGATAGCTATTGCCCCAGCAGCAAGAAGATACAAAGCATAAAATAATGATAGGTCTGTTACAAAGGATACTATTAGGAGAATAACCCCCAAAATTAAAGCGGTAATTCCTATTACAAAAAACCTGAAGTAGTATTCTTGATATCTTCCTTCCTTCTTCCCTTTCCAGATCATTATTGCCAATATTATTCCTACTGCAATTAATACGGCTCTAATCACCCACAGTAACCAATCCATACTCATTCGCCTGTTTTTCCTTCCCTAGAGTACAATATTATGCCCTATCCTTACATGATACACCCACATTGTGGTGGAGGAGGTATGGGCTGGTGGATAACATTAAGATATAGATTCTTTAGAGATGGAATGGTTTGTGGGGGCAGGCTCAATACCGCTTACCTGATTTTGAAGCTAGACTATCTTTAACTCTAACATAGGAAGTGGTATCCTTTGTCGGGGCATGACATATACAATCTGAATGGGAGGCCACCTATGGAAACGGAACAGCCAAGGAATATGAGCGATTTGAAACAGGAAATTGTGGCACAGATAGCCGATTTGTCCAGGTTACTTGGAATGATTCCGAGTGACGACGTTACCGTTAGCGAAGCCAGAACCTCTTTCCTAAAGCTGTCTATTCTAATCGACAAAGCATTAGATCTTAAGTTACAGTAGGGTTGGTGGACGATTAGGACTAAACAAGTATCACCTACAATGATTGCCTCGGGATTACACTTCAGAAACCACAAATTGCCATAGACACGGAAACCAATAGCGTTCATCCGGTTTGTTCTAAAACTTCATAGGGGTATCGGTGGTTATTATGCGGTGGAGGCATGTAAGAGGTATTCGCCAGTTGATAGTCCAAAGCTCTAGGTTAATATACTTCTTAGAGTTGGTGGCAAACAATCTGCGTTACAAGAGGACTAGTTTTTCGGGGCAGGCTAGTAGTGGCCCTAGGTAGTCCAAATCACGTCTTTTTCGGCAAGAATACACCTTTTAGTCGCAAATCGTTCTCGATAACATCGACGTCTTCATCAGATAACCCCAATAATTGGTATATTATTTGGTCAATCTTGTAAGCAAAAGGTTCGACGGCAGAATTGTGTTGATTGGTCTGTTCTGCTATTTGTTGCCTGTCTCTCAATCTCCGTACAGTGACCAAGTAATTTCTTTCTAAGTCTAAGATGTCTCTAAGACAAGCCCCAAGTTCATGCAGTCTCGCCGCGTTAACTGGGTTGCTTTTGTAGATAATTGGTAGCCGAAGTTTGCGCAATATCTTCCGGCGGAAGAGGTCAAAGTCATCAAACCTGTTACCGCAATACCACATTAGAAAGGATGACTTTAGGAAGCATACAGTAAACTCAATACCATAGGGTGCATTCCTTTCTGTGCGATACAACTTGAGAACTATTCCATCTGTTGGACTGTAAAAAGGAGAGTCTTTTCTGGAGTAATAAACGGCGCCACCTGGAATTATATAAATTGTCTCCCCACCTACCGAGTGCTCACCAATATTGCGGAGATTAAATCGGGGCAGACTGTACCTCAGGTATGCTTCTTCTAAACGCGGTCGCTGATAATCACGGTAGAAAAACAGATTGCCTCTACTCGTTCCATTACTACTTGCTTCCATCTCGGTCAATTCTTGAGCGCTATCTGCATCCAATGTCACACTATGGGCTATTTCTATATCAAAGCGAGCTTCTACACTATTCCTCTCAAAATTGCGCATCAACGGGAGCGATGCAAAGATGCTCTTGATTATGTGGCAATCCTGCTCAACTGCCATTAATCTCTGACCGATTTTGGATTCGACCTGTTGAATAATTTTCTCTTCGAGGACCGCATGTATGTCTTTTGCAGAGAGTATCGTAAGTTTGCCGTCCTTGATATAGTAAATATTGCCATCACCCTTGATATTTGTAAGGTCGGCACCTCGTTGAACAAAAATCGATACGATCACTTTGTCATTCTGCAGGTGATAGTCTGTATAGCCATAAGTAATATGCCCTTCCATTTCGCTAAAACATCCGTCGATTTGTTGAGATATTTCTTCGAGTTGTTTCCTTTTTTGTTGGCTTCCGCCAAGTGAGATGCCACGTTGCTTCTTGTCTTCTGTAACACCAAGTAAGATATAGCCGCTATTCGAGTTATGCAAAGCGCATATTAGCTTCTTGAAATGTTCCTGAGAAGCAATATTCAGATCCGGAACTCCAAAGGAATTGCTTGCCCCCAGAAGTCCCTCAAGGATCTTCGTCGTTGTTGGCTCTTCCGTTGATACCATTTCAGAAGGATTTGCTAATGCAGTCCTTAATGATTGAAAGTCGAGCTTGTCGACCTTGATCCAGGTTAGGGCGCTACCCACTTCCTTCGCGCCATGTGCGTCAGAAAACTTCACGAATGATAACGGAACCTGCCTACTATATCCTCTAGCGCATCGCAGTGTATTCTTGATGTTATCCATTTGCGCTTCACTTTTATAACAGACTGCATGCAATTGAGACGACTGGAAGCAATGTGCTCTTGTAGTACCTTGTGTCGTGTTCCATATCCCCTTTGCGCTATCTGTGTGAGCGTCAATTACTAGGCAATCATATTTCTGAGTTTGCTCAAACAGGCCAAATATATCCCAATTCGATAGGATTGGGGATTCTTCCTTCCCGAAGCTATCTACTCCATATCCCCCATCCTTAAGAAATCCTTCTATGGTTCCAGTTCGTGTAGTATTATTGTTGAATATTATCAACAGGTGTATCCCACGCACTTCGAATTCTACTCCTGGTAGGATGAGAATATCCCTAAACAATGATAAATCTTTCCTTATGGTACTGATACGCTGATTAGCTTGCGCTGTTTTTGTTTCGAGTGAAGGCGAATTGAGCTCTTTCGTGAGTGTGGATTCCAATTCCATCAATTTCTCATAACCTTGAATAGAATTGTGATCAGTGATGGCGATAATCTTGATACCTTTGGACTTTGCCTTACGCAGGATTCTCAACAACTCACCATCATCTCTCTTACCCCTGTAGCAGGAGATAGAGGCCGGTGTATGAATGTGCAGATCAACTTTTACAAAACCGGCGGACATAGACCGTAATCCTCGTTGTTAGAGTTTTGGACTCTGTTCAGTCACAATTGACCTGCCCCCAATATATTGTACCACTTCTGAAACTAATATCGTATGCAATAATTGCCTCGGGATTACACTTCAGAAATCACAAATTGCCACAGTCGCAGAAACCAAAGGCATCAACGCCATTCTTTCTAAGATTTTCATCCCCTATCGGCACGTTGGCTTCCTACAACACTAATTGTCGGAACCCATTAGTGTATTCCTTCTACGTAGCAATACCTTATCGGCTTATGGGCTGAATCGTGCACCAAATGCGAGAAGTACGTCGTTGTCATACCACGACGCCCAATCCTGTACAAATCACAAAACAGCGGCGAATCTCTGCAAACTTCGCCTCCAGCATCCTATCAAACACTTCAGGGGCTGCCGCACCAGTGCTGGCCAATTTAAGTTAACCGGTGGTTCCTGAAGGCATACGGCCAGTTCTCACGCCGGCAACTCCAACTTAAGAAGTGGTACAATAGCTTTGGGCAGATCATTGTTTCGACCAATAAAGTCCGCGCCAGATACTCTGCTTTACTTGAGCTGAGTCTATGAACAGGTCTGAATAGCCCAGCGGATGTGGAAGAGGCAAAGGAGAAGGCAGCTTGCAGCAGATGTTCCCATGTCCGAGATGCGGTGCCCAAATCCCCGTAGGTGAAAAGGTTTGCAGGACCTGCGGCGAATGGTTCGAGTATAGGTGTGCCCGCTGCGGTGCCATTGCGGAGACTCTGTCCGAGTTCTGCACCAGTTGTGGCGAGGGGCTATGTCAGCAAACACAGTTGATGGAGCCTTTGCCTCACGAGGTGAGAACCTACCAGGGACAACAGAGGGCTTACGGATACGGCGGGGAAGGGCCTCAAATGAGGAAGCCAAATGCCTCGCTTGGTCCTTTCATTGGTGCCACAGCTACTGTCATCTGCATAGTGGCAATCCTCCTTGCCAGCGGTTTGGGTTCGCAGGGAGGAGCACCTGAAGGTGCCGATTTCGGGTTTGTGTTTGAGGAAACACCCGCTGCTCCTGCTCCAGCTCCACCAGCCGGTACGGAGGCTGAGCCGGAGCCAGTTGTGGTACCTGACCTGCCCCAGTATACCGCTGACGAGATAGTGATGCTAGCTGCGAGCCTTAGCCCTGATTGTCGCAGGAAACTACCTGGCTGAGTAGGCTACCGCTGTCCTCTGTATGAGGATGCTGAACCGGTTTTTGCTGCCGAGTGTCTGGAGGATGGAGTATGGAGTGTGACCAAGACCTGCCCGATAAACCCGGAGTATGATGGTTCCTGGTACTTCTACGAGGACACTGGCGAGTTCGTGGAACAGTGAAGCCTTTGGCTGGGTGAGCATCGGTCCAAGAGTTGAAGGACGAGGAGAAATACTGGCACAGCGGCGGTGCCAGCCCTACATCATTAGCGCCCTTTGAATTGTGGCTCACGCTTCTCGAGGAATGAGCTTACCCCTTCCCTGAAATCCTCCGTCCCAAAGCCGAAGTTCTGCGCGTACGTTTCGAAGTATAGCTGTTGCTCAAGATCGTTCATCAAGCCGCTGTGAACGGCACGCTTGATTTGTGCCAGGGCCAGCGCGGGCCCTTCAGCCAGCCTCTTGGCCAGGGCAGTGGCTTCATCCATCAGCCTGTCATGTGGAACAACTTTGTTGACCAGGCCTACACGTTCTGCCTCCTTAGCATCAATAATGTCACCTGTGTACATCAGCTCAAATGATTTGCCGGCACCGAGCAATCTTGGCATCAAAAAGGTAGCCCCACAGTCTGGAATCAAACCCCTACCCACGAAGGCCATGGTAAACCTGGCCTTCTCGGAGGCGATTCTAATGTCTGAAAGCAGCGCAATTGACACGCCGGCTCCTGCGGCTACGCCGTTGACCGCAGCAATGACCGGCTTCTCCAGGTTGTAAAGCAGCAAAGCAAAAGCACCGATGGCCTGCAGCCTTTCTTGTCTTGGCGAATCTGAGTCAAACTGAGTTATTGAAGCCAACAAATCAACATCGGCCCCGGCGCAAAAGCCTTCGCCTGCCCCGGTGATGACCAATACCCGCACGTCGTCATTGTCTTGAAGCTCTCTGCAGAGACTGTTGAATTCCCGCATCATTTTTGTAGTGAGGGCGTTCAGCCTTTCAGGGCGGTTGAGAGTCAAAACAGCAATGCCTTCCGCCTTCTTCAGTTCGAGCTCTTCATACTCCATAGCTGGCCTCCTTTTCCAGGTCCCATTATAATCCATTTTGGTTCAGAAATGCGGAATTGTGTCATAGCGAAAATCAACGGCGTATACGTCAATTCTCTGCAAATCTTCGGGCTATCCTTGCTCTCTTCTTATCCTCTCCGCCTCTTTTTCTATTGCTCTTTTCCCCGATTTCCCTGCAAAGACAAAGACACGTAAATAGTGGGGCAACACGATAAGAATACCCCAGGGGCCCAAGACCCAGAGGAACCAGGGATACCCTCTGTCACCAAGCACCCATATCAAAAAGCATATGATGTTCACCGCCACGTAGAAGACAAGGTGTCCATAGAAGTCCCTCTTTGCCTTGACCCTTTTCTTGGCTTCCTCATAGATTTCCTCTTCAGATATCTGCTTTGCCATGCTTTCACCTCCCAATGTCTGTGACTTCTGCCCAGAGATCCGGTCGGTCTGTCGTTATGCCATCAACCCCAAGCCATAGCATCGCTTTCATGAGCCAGGGATCATTGACTGTCCATACTACGACCTCATAATCTTTGTCGTGAAGTCTTGTTACAAGTGTCGGATCGATAATGATGCTTATCCAACAGACGTCCCCTATGGTACATATTGAGGATTGAGGAGTTCTGCCCATCCACCAAGAAAGGCACCCCAAACGCATATCGGGCACGACCTCTTCGAAACGCTTCAACCATTCATGATCAAAAGATATGACGACTACCTGGTCTCTCGCCTCGAGTCTGTGTATGGCTTCCGCAATCTGCATTTCAATTCCATGATAGTTTTCTGGGCTCTTTGCTTCCAAGAAAAGGGTTACGCTGTTCTCAGTAGTCATTTCCAGGACATTGTCCAGGGTGGGGATCCCCTCACCGGCAAATTTCGGCGAGAAATGGCTTCCTGCATCGAGGTGGCTTATTTCCTCCCATGTTAGTTCGCCGACAATACCCTTGCCGTTTGTCGTCCGCTCCACGGTTGTATCGTGCACTATTACCAAAACGCCATCCGATGTTCGTTGCACATCAACTTCGATAGATTTGACACCTCTGTCGATTGCTTCACTTACCGCAGCTAGTGTATTTTCCGGGGCCAACCCAGCTCCACCACGATGGGCTACTACGTAGGGGTCAGTGATAGCCTGGGAATGCAGAACAAGGTGCAGAATCAACCACAGCAGAAGTATGCCCAGAGCTACCAACGAGGGTAAGAAAGTCCGTTGTCTCTTCATCTCTTTCAGTATCCTTGACCAAAGCAAAAACTGGCTTTTTGAACTGACCTGCCCCCAGTTATTGTACCACCTTCAAAGTCAGAGTTGTTGGAGCGCAAGCTGGTGTGATTACTTTGGCACACCATGCTAACGATGACAAACACGTATTGTCAGGCGGTTCGGTGTTACCTACGTGTCACCCGCCTACGGGTGACCGTCGTAGTATTCGAACTGGGGCAGGTCAAGTGTTGCTTGACTTTATTACCTGCAGGTTCCCGCTCAGAAGGAGAGATTTCTCTTGCGGGATAAGCTGGTTTTCCTTCAATATCTGGTCTAATCCACCTTGAGCGAGGTAATCTCTGAAACATCTGTAATTATGTCTGCCCGCAAGGAATTCCACAGCCCTGATGAGATAAGAAATGGAGTTCTTAGGTGAAGGAACTTGGAAGTCAATGAATATCAAAGCGCCTTCCCTTTTCACCACCCTTTTCATCTCGGAAACGGCTCTATTTCGCTCATCTCTTTCCATCTCGTGCAGCCCGAGCGATATGGAAGCGCAATCGAAGTAACCGTCCGGGAACGGCAGCTCGGTAGCGCTGGCTACACGGAAGGTGCTGTGTTTGAAGCCTCGTCTTTTCCTGTTCCTTTCCGCCAGTTCAATCATACTGGGTTCCTGGTCCACGCCAATAGCAATGGCGCCCTTTTGCTCGTAGTGGAACACCTGGTCGCCCGTCCCGCAGCAGACATCCAGCACCCTGTCGCCCGCTTTCACGCCGGAAAGCCCGGCGACACAAATCCTGACCTCTTTCAGTATGGGGTCGAACAGTGTCGAGTAGTTGATTAGAAGCACAGTCAGGAATTATATCACTTCCTGAATTACAGTCGCCGGTATAATAGAGTCAGTAGCCGGTTGGCATCGCACGATGATGATGACGAACAGGTATTGCCAGGCGGTGGGCTGCAACGTGCCATTATTGCGGCGGACAGGTAGTCAGGAGTCACAGTCTAATTGGTTTAGCTTTTAGGGGAAAAGTCATGAAGCAGACCGCTAACTTGATGATCGGTGCCTATTTAAATCATGAAAGCAAGCTTGTTTCACATCTTCGTAGGATAGGTCAAAAATTTTGGCGATTTTTTGAGTCCAATTGGCACTATGGAGGAAATTCTTTTTTGCGCTAAGAAACAGGCGAATCTTACGCCTACGAATTGCCGTCATTAACAACTTGTATGGCAAACTTATCACATGTCCAGTAATACCAGCAATGCTATCTAGTCTTACATTAGGTACTTCATTCAATATACAATTGAGCAAATCAGATATTGGCACTAGGTTCATTTGCCATCCTTCCCTATTCTCTGGCCACAGTTCTTTAGCAAGTGATTCCACTCGACGACGAACCTTGATGCTCTCTTCAAGCGTCGTGTTTTCGGCTATTAGTTTTTCTTGTAAACTGGCCATCTCACAACGGAAGCTAGCGTACTCATCCCTCAACTGAAGGGCAACTCGCCCAAGGTCTTCGGGTGAATTGGACTCGCCTAGTATTTTTGCTGCAATCGGTGTTTGTGGTAGCACAATTTTAACGCCAAATCTACTTAACATTTCTAGTTCCTTGCGTGCCCCTTCGTCAAGCTTCTCCTTAAGAGTCATAGCGATATTAGACATTACAGCGGTTTCCTTTTTCTCATAAGGGGACACGAGCTGCGCTTCCCAACGACTAAGGTAGTATGGTAAACCAAGCCTCCGACATGCTTCGCTAATATACATAGGACAACCAAACTCATCCGTAAGCCACGCGAGAGCCATTTTCTCAGCCTCGTCTGTCTCATACCCATATCCTACCATTTCGCCTATGTGAGACTCGAAGCGAGCCCTAATATCAGAAACAATATTCATATAACGTTGGGTTAGCGCAACAGGTGTTGGCAGTCCTTCGGTATTGAGTTTAACGTGGTCTATTATTATGTGATGTCTTACTAGATCTTCCCTTAAAGCAGCAACTATTCTTAGTTGTGGCCTTAAATAATAAATACCTAATTCGTCCTTAAGGAATTCACGAAAAGTTCGTTCAAGAGGTTCAAATTGCGAATCTGGTGATGTTATTCTAATAATTTGATTGAAAATGTCTTTATCAGAAAGGGTTTGCTCGCTAGTTGGAGCACTGCCAACAATTATTCTTTCGGTTAGAACTATTAGTTCGAGAAATGCAAGATATTTTCTCAGACTCTCGATGTCAAGCCTTATCTTATGACCAAGCTCGGGCAAACCCACTAGTATGGTGTCCAGAGGAAACGCTAGTTCAGTGAAGAAAATGTCACCAATTTGATGAGTAGTACTATACAGGTGATTATTGGTTTTTTCTTTGTTTTCCTTTTCCATTCCGACTAACTATTGACTGCCCCTAAATTATTGTACCACACCCTATGTTATGACCGGCATAGTTCCCTGCGAAGTGTGTCTCCAGATAATGCCGATAAGCTTTGACGGGGCAACGGCGAGAAATGCGTTCAGTAGGTCTTGGAGAGGGCAGGTGTCCAGGCGGTGAAGT